>JBGSXK010000571.1:0-10952 GCA_041751455.1 Anaerolineae bacterium | reverse complement strand
CCTGTACCTGCGGCTGCTGGCCAACACCACCGAAGATCACAAGCGGCTTCAGCCCGGTATGACGACCATAGGTGGCAAAGCTCTCGCCGATCTGTGTGGCGAGTTCACGGGTGGGCGAAAGCACCAGCACACGAATCGCGCCACTCTGACGGTTCTGCGTAGAATGCGCAAGCTGCTGCAGAATAGGCAGCGCGAAAGCCGCAGTTTTTCCCGTACCTGTCTGCGCACAACCGATCAGGTCCTGCCCGGCAAGTACGTGCGGGATGGCCTGCTCCTGAATAGGGGTGGGCTTGTCATAACCTTCTGCGTGGAGTGCACGCAGCAAGGGATCAATCAGTTTCAAGTCTTGAAATTGCATGTGACCTCAAAGTATTGTGGACGCGCGCAAAGGGGCACATCCTCTATGTCGTTAATTGGCTTGAGCGTGACAGGGGAATTTAAACGCGGAACAGTTAAATACACATATCATCTCAAAGTTGATACAACGCAGTATAACACAGTTTGCGCAAGAAATGAATAAGCGAGATGCGCTTTTCTCCTCACAGGGTGCTTCAGTACACGGCACGGACTGTTTAGCAATCTGTTCTTGGGTTACACTGGTAGGAAATAAGCAATGGCCTGCGCCTTTGCTGAGGTTCTGGTCATATGGCATTGTATCTGATGAGGCTCAAAGAGTTGTGTCTGGTGTTCAGTTTTTGGTGATAAGGTTGAGCGCATGTCCTTCTTAACCCCCCTGGCGCTGATCGGGGCGCTGCTGGCGATCCCCATTATTCTGCTCTATATGCTGCGACTGCGCAGGCGTGAGGTGCTGGTGAGCAGCACGTTCCTCTGGCAGCGTCTGGTACAGGACAACGAGGCCAACACACCCTGGCAGCGCTTGCGGCGCAATCTGCTGCTGCTGCTCCAACTGCTGATTCTGGCGGCATTGGTCATCGCGCTGGCGCGGCCTTTTATAACTGTGCCAGCGGTCAGCACCGGGCGCATCGTGCTTCTGCTGGATGCTTCCGCCAGCATGAACGCGATGGATGTCGATAATGCGACACGCTTTGAGGCGGCCAAAGGCGAAGCGCTTAACATCGTGAACACAATGGGCGCGAACGACAGCATGACGATCATCCGTGTGGCCGATGTGCCGGAGGTCATCGCCCCCTCGACCAGCGACCGGTTGGCGCTGGTGAATGCCATCAATAATGTACAGCCCAGCCGTTCCAGCGCGGACTGGAGCAGCGCGTTGACGCTGGCGCTGGGCAGCGCGGGCACATCGCCGGATTTCAATCTGGTCATTATCAGTGATGGCGGGCTGGGCGACCCGGCACGACTGCCGGAAGTGCCTGGGGAAGTCAGTTACGTGGCGGTAGGGCAAAGCAGCGATAATATGGCGATTAGCGCGCTGGCGACACGCGCTCTGCCGGGGCAGAATCCGCAGTTGTTTACGCAGCTCACCAATTATGGCGGGCAGGATGCTGAGGTGGTCTTTAGCCTTACCGTGGATGGCACGCTGTTTACCTCGCAGTTCTACACTGTCCCGGCCAATGATAATCTGGCGCTGGTGTCGGAACAGCTTCCGCCGGGCTTCGAGGTGGTCGAGGCACGGCTGACCCTGCCCACTGGCTCCACGGTGCCGGATTATCTGAATGAAGACAACACTGCCTGGGCAGTTTCTGATACAGGTGGGACGCGGCGTGCAGTGCTGATGACCGAAAGCAACCTGTTCGTGGAGCAGGTGCTGCGCAGCCTGTCGGGTATCGAAGCGTTCCGGGGTGATCTGGCACGTGGGCTGCCTACACAACCGTTTGATCTGTATATCCTCGATGGCTGGCTGCCCAATCCGCTGCCGTCCGGTGATTTGCTGATTATTAACCCGCCGCGCAGCACGTCCCTTTTTACGGTGGGCATGGAAAGCCTGAATACGGGAGATATTCAGGTGCGGCGCGATGATCCCCGGACAAATTTTGTGGATTTTGATAATGTCAGTGTGCTGGCCTACCAGCAGGTGACGAACAGCGCCTGGGCAGATGTGCTGATTAGTGCTGCCGAAGGGCCGCTGCTGCTGGCGGGGGACATCGACGGGCGGCAGGTGGCGGTGTTGACCTTCGACATCCACAATTCTGATCTGCCGCTGCAAATCACCTGGCCGATTTTGATGGCGAATTTACTGGACTGGTTCTCGCCGCAGGGGGTCATTGCCAGCACCAACGCGCTCAACGTCGGTGATACGCTGGTGCTCCGCCCGCCGCTGACAGCAGAGATGATTCAAATCACACAGCCGGACGGCACAATTCGTGAGATTCCGATAGATCGCCAGTCGATTATCTATGCCGAAACAGAACAGACCGGGGTTTATACGCTGGAAGTGCTGGAAGACGGTGATTCCCAACATCGGCAGGTGTTCACCGTAAACCTGTTTGACCCTGGTGAGAGCGATATTACGCCGCAGCCTACCATCACGCTCGGCAGTGTGACTATCACCTCGGATGAAGGGGATGAGATGGGACAATTGGAATTATGGCCGATTATCGCACTGCTGGCTCTGCTGATACTGCTGATAGAGTGGTATGTCTACCACCGCCGCCTGCAAACACCCACCCTGCTGCGTCCGACCATGCCGCGCCGCACGCTGCGCAGCGCATGAAAGCTGCATAAAACCAGGGCATCGTGGGGTTACGCAGGGTTTAATTCCACAATCAGTCCACTGCTCCACTGATATTTATCCTCCATAAGCTGGCTCACATCAGCGGTCAGCTCTGGCTCTGCGTCCGAGGATACCACGCGCCCTGTGCCATTATAGGCTGTCTCGCCCACACGGAAGGACACAGCCGCGTTTTGCAGAATGTTCTGTACCCAGTCAGAATACTGTCGTTTTTCCGAGACAAGATAATAACGGCCTTCATGCGCCACGAACCAGATTTCGATCTCATGGGGCCGTCCACTTTTACGCCCGCGTGTCGTCAGGTAGAGATAGGGCAGTTCTTCTTCTGCTGTTTGCACGATGAATCTCCTGCTTACAGATAAGGATATTTCATGCACTCTATTTTCTTCTACTTTACCCCGACAACTCCACCCCCAAAAACTAAACTGCACCCATACCCAGCCCGCAGAGCATTTCCTTTTACGAAAAATTCACGCTGCGTCCGGGTTCTGCAAGCCCCCTGCAAGCCGTAATCTTCCATAATGTGCCGTGGAGAACAGGAGCAGTCTTATGACTTACTACACTGGTGCGGTGCGCAAAGACAAGCCAGGCCCGGCCACCGAAGAAGAAACCAAGCCGGCCTTTAAGAATGTCCCACGTACAATTCGCCTACTGGTTGCGTCGCTGCGCATCGAGAGTTCGTGGATGAATATGCAGGCGGTGGCAGATTTGATTGATATTGGCGCGCCTGCTGTGCCTTACCTGATTAAAGCCCTGGGGGATGAGCATCCACAGGCGTGGCGGTTGGCCTCGGCAGCGCTGGTGAAGATCGGCCCGGAGGCGGTACAGCCGCTGGTCGAAGCGTTACAGGGTGAAAACGAGCAGGTGCGTTTGCTGGCGGCGGCCACCCTGCACAAAATGGATGTCTTGCAGCAGGGTGATCCTGGCTGGCAGCGGATGATTTACGAATATGCGCGGCTGGTGCACTGGCAGCGCGCCACCCAAAAGCGGGCTATCGACCAGCGCTGAGCCAGCTTTACGCAACCTTCTTGCTGTCGAATGCTACAATGAAAACGGCCTGCTTGCAGGCGGCTATTAATGGCAACAGGATGCATTCGATGCCCTCACAGACTCCAAAATTTCCCCTCCGGGCTTTGCTGCTGGTGCTGCTTGTCGCGCTGGTGGCACGCGTGGCGCTGCTGGCAAGCGGCGCAGTCTCCTTCCATGCCGATGAAGCGGTGGTCGGACTGATGGCTCGGCATATTGTGCAGGGTGCGCGCCCCACGTTCTTCTATGGTCAGGCGTATATGGGCAGCCTGGATGCCTGGATGGTGGCATTAGGCTTTGCCACATTGGGCGAGTCGGTGCTGACGATTCGTATCGTGCAGAGCATTCTTTATCTGCTGGTAGTGTCCACCGGTTTTCTGGTCGCGTGGCGTTTCTCCGGGCGGGTGATGGTGGCTACTGTCACCGGGCTGCTGCTGGCCGTGCCCACTGTGAATACTGCGCTTTACACCACAGCCACGTTGGGCGGCTACAATGAGACTCTGCTGCTAGGCAATCTCATCCTGCTGCTGGGTTATGACGTGACACATGAACATGGGCGCTCCTGGATGCGCTGGTTGTGTCTCGGCCTGCTGACGGGGATAGGCTGGTGGGCCAATGGCCTGATCGTGATGGTCGCGCTGCCTGTCACGCTGCTGGTGCTGTATGTCATGTTTATCAAGCGTACCCTGTCATTCAGGATCGCCGCGCCCTATGTGCTGCTGGCGCTGGCCGGGTTTGTTGTGGGCAGTGCGCCCTGGTGGGTTTTCGACTTCACTCACGATCATGCCGCGCTGGCGATGTTTTTGCGTAATCAGCAGGTCGGGCAGTTTGAAGGTATTGGTATTCCTTATGTGCCACCTACGCAGCGCGCGCTTGGGCTGGTGTTCATCGGCCTGCCAGCGCTCATCGGGCTGCGCTTCCCCTGGGAATCCAACTACTTTCTGCCGGTGATCGGGCTGATCGTCGTAATGCTCTACACCGTGGCAATCTTTCGGCTGCTGCGCGGTCACAACCCGCTCAGGCCGGAAGCTCGCGGGCTGCTGCTGGGGATGTTGAGCCTGTTCTGTGGTGTGTTTGTGGCTTCCACCTTCGGCGCAGACCCCACCGGGCGTTATTTTCTGCCGCTGGTGCTGCCCCTTGCCATGCTTATCGGCACGCTGGCGGAGTCGCTGCGCACACAGTTGCAGGGCCAACACGAGCTTGTCCGGCTGCTGCCTGTCATCCTGGTGGCGCTGGTGGTCGGCTATCAGGCAGTGGGACAGATCACAGCCGCCCGCAGCGAACCGGGGCTGACAACTCAGTTCGACCCGGTATCGCACCTGTCGCATGAGTATGATGAAGCGCTGCTGGCATTTCTGGAAGCACATGATTTGCAACACGGTTACAGCAATTACTGGGTAGCCTTCCGGCTGGCCTTTCTCAGCGGGGAACGGATGCAGTACAGCTCCGCGCTGCCTTATAAAACCGACCTGAGCTATAACACAGCCGATAATCGCTATAAGCCGCTGGCAGAGGCCACAGAAAGCGCCGCACGGGTGGCCTATATCACCACGAATCTGCCCGCGCTGGATGATGTGCTGCGCACATGGTTTGCGGCCAATAACTATGAATACCAGTTCGCGCAGGTGGGGCCGTTTAACATTTATTATGACTTCAACCCGGCGCACCCGCGCCCGCCGTCGCGGTTTGATGCATAAGCCGCCACAGTAACCTCAATAATTTATGATGGCGCTGTCAATGGGAGATTCCTCTTTTTTCGAGCCACCGGACTTAGACTTTTTAGCGCTGCTATCTGAAATATCCCAGTAACGTGCCGTGCTCACAGCAACCTTAATCAACTTGACTTTCGATGACTCTGGCCCCGCACCGTCGAACCACTGTTTCAGTTCCGGATACCAGAGTTCTTTTTTCTTCTCGTCATCCTCTACCATTGATGCAGTCCCCGACAACGAGAGATAATTCTCTTCTATGGAATAGGCCACATTGACCTCGGAGTTTGCCTCAATTTCTTCTATCACCTCAGCATCGCTTGATACAAAGAACCAGACATCTCCATCAAATTCCGGTTTCTGCGCTGTCATGGGACGACTGACAAGTCCACCTTGCTTACTATGAGTGACAAGCATCGTGGTCTTATGATTGCTGAGCATATCCACTACTTTTTGGGTTTTCTCTTGCTTTGTGACCATTGTTAATATCCTGTCTTTTCAACAGTACGTGAATTTTTTACCCGTTTAATTGTGTTGCAGCGGATTTGGGGGAGAGTGAGATATCGGTAAGAAGCACATGAGATTGTGGGAGGGCATTTAGCAGCAGAGGAAATTGGCTGCGGTTGGCGTATATTAAAGCATAGCTGTTCAGATCGGAAAGGTGAAATATGCTTCCCAAGCCAGCGCATTTAGGGCCGGAGTATGGCGCACAGTTCAGCGATAAAAGTGTCGCAAATGCCTATCCCACCCGCCCGCCTTATCCTGCACAGATCATCGAAATCCTGGCTCAACTCGCCAGAGATGCACCACGCATTGTCCTTGAACTTGGCTGTGGTACAGGGGATGTGACGCGCTTTCTCGCGCCTTCTGTGCAGCACATTGATGCCCTGGATCCGTCCGCCGCGATGCTTGAGAAAGCCAGAACCCTTGAAAATGGGCTGGCGCAGAATATCCACTGGATACATCAGACGGCAGAAGATTTTGATTACGCACACACCTACTCGTTAATCTTTGCGGCGGAGAGCCTGCACTGGATGGATTGGGAGGTGATCTTCCCGAAAATTCGGTGGGCACTGTCGCCCAACGGATACCTGGCGATTGTCTCTGGCCGCGAACTCGGCACAATGCCCTGGTATGAGGCATTAGGGTCGCTGGTGAGGCGATTTTCTACAAACCGGGAATATAAGCCCTATGACCTGATCGAAGAACTCAGACTTCGGAATCTCTTTGTTGTAGAGGGAGAGATACAAACCACCCCTTTGAAGTGGACACAACCCGCTGCCGATTACCTGGAATCGTTTCACAGCCGTAATGGATTCTCGCGGGAGCAGATGGGCGCTTCTGCACACGAATTTGACGAACAGCTTTCCGCGCTCGTTCTGCCCCACGCGCAGAATGGACTGCTGCATTTTGAGCTGACCGCACAGATTACATGGGGGCTGCCTGTCGCGGCATGGAGTACCTAACCGAAACCCGCCGAACCGCCCACCCGTTGACCGATCTTCTGCATTTGATAGGCTTTGGCATGAAGCTCCAGAATATCCTCCACCACCAGTTCACGGCTTTGCGCGTGCTGGAAAGCGTAATCCTGTCCCACGCTGAACATATAGTGTGTCCCCGGTACCACGCGCAGGTGGGCCGCAGGAAATTCCAGCTTCATCATCAGATCCAGTGCTGGGGTCAGCCCGACCAGCGGGTCACGATGCCCCAGCAGGACCCGGAACAGATCAAAATTACGGGGGATCTCGCGATCACGCAGGACACCCATCGCCATGATAGTCGCGCCAGTGGTGCCACGGCCCACCACATCAGATTGTACCCGGTGCATTTGCTTCACCTGATCGGTAGAGCCAGTGCACAGGATACCGAGGATATGTGGCTTCACCGCCTGATAGATGATCTCAAATGCCGGGATGCGCCGCACCAGATTGAGGCCAATCCCCATTGAAGTATAAAAGGCCTGCTTCATCTCGTCTTCCAGCAGCAGCGCCGGCGCGAGAGCATAACGGGTGTATTCCCCATAACGCCATTGCAGCGGGTCGCAGTAGAACAGCGTTGCACCACCCATACTGTGCCCCACAAAGTTAATGACTTTAATATTAGGGTCGCCCAGTTGACGGCGAATTTTGAGCACATCGACCAGTCGTTGCAGGGTGCGCATGGCAGCAGGTGGGTTACACGCCTCAACTTCTGGGTCGGCCACAAAGCGCGATCCACCAAAGCCATTGTGATCAATCGCAATAGAAATCAGGCGGCGGTTTGCCTGTGCCAGCAGTTCCGGCAGTCGCTCCCATATAGCAAATGTGCCCGTCCAGCCATGCACAAAAACCACAAAACCTTCCGCATCACTCAGGCGCGATTCCAATTCTTCATCGAAGGTTTCGTAGCTCTCTGCCCATGTGATCTGCCAGGTCATATCCTCCAGTCCGCTGTCCAGCAGCAGGTTATTGCCTTCCTGGGCAGACAAATAGCCCGCGTTTATCAGATTACGCAGGCTGTAGGTGGCGTTGTAAGTGTTATCCAGTTCGCCCTGGCCGCGCTTCGTATATCCTTTTGCCCAGGCTAAAGCACCCATGCTGCCCCCTTCTGTAGTATTCTCATGCTCTGGCTTGCGCCCAGAAGCAAATTTACTCAATAACCTCGATTCTTACCACAAAAGGGGGCTTTGTAAAATTACCAGCCCCAGGTTCCCGGCGCGCCTTTGAACGGCCCGATGATTTCGGGTGTAATCCAGCCGCCATAGAAGTTGCCCTGCTGCGGCTTTACCTGTACATCATCGACATAACAGGCATCCACCCGCTGTGGATAAAACATGAAATAACCTTTGATAGGCTCGTAATCAGGCACAGGATCGAGATAGCTCCAGGTGGCGTTGACTGAGGATTTATCGCCAACGGTCAATGTCCAGTAACTGGCCGCACCTTTAAATTCACAGACAGTACGGTGCTGGGTAGGCGTAAGATATTCCTGTTTCACATCCTCCGGGGGGATATAGTAGGCGGGAGGATGGCTGGTTTCCAGTACACGGATAGCGCGGGTAGTCTCGGCGATGGTCACGCCATTGAACACCACACGGACATGCTTTGGTGTCGGTTCGACACGGGGCGGGCGTGGGTAGTCCCAGACGGATTCCTGGCCGGGTGCGGGCTGAATACGTTGTTGCATGAAGATCTACTCCTATGAGTTTATTCTGATAAAGTCAGTTACTAACTTAGACGTAGTGAGGGCGAGGATTTTTCAGCCTGTAGGATGAGAAAACTGTAAGACCGCGTGGCTCACAGTAATTGACGCAGTGGGGATGTAAACGTTAACACGTAGTGACAGGGACGATCAGACCTTTTTAAGGCGCAGCGCGGCAGTCAGGCGCACCAGCAGCGATGGTGGACGTGTAAGCAGCACGGGTGTTTGCTGAAGGGTTTCCTCCAGGGTCAGCGCGGCGCGGGTATGCTCTGGGTTCAGCGCCAGCGCCTGCTCCAGGCGCTCAATCTGCTCATCGCGGTTGCTGGTTGCCAGCGCCGCCAGATACCATAGATCCGCGCTGGGGTTGGTCTTCAGCGCCAGTCGCAGCAGTTCGCGGGCGTAGGCCAGGTCGCCGATCTTCAACGCCAGTTCAATATTATAACGGGTATAAGTGTCTTCATGGGTATATTCATCTGTGGACATGCAGCCATTCTCCCCTATTTACTCCTAACCTCTAGTATAAACTTAAAATTGTGGTTTTAAAGATAAATTACGTAAAAATTTATCTTTCGTCTTAATTTTTACGAAGATGGGTAATGGGGAAGTAAACATCCCCATGCCGGATAGGATGTGTTAAGATTAGGCTTATAGGGATGCCCTGGCTGCACCCTTAAGACTGGTATGGACGGCACTAGCTCAGGTCAGCACCTTGAAACCGAATATCCTGCTCATCATTCTCGACACCCTGCGGCGCGACAGGCTTTCGATTTACGGTCACACGCGCGAGACTTCCCCGGCTTTTGACGAATTTGCACAGCACAGCACTCTGTTTGAGCGTGCCATTACCCCGGCGCAGTGGACGATTCCGTCTCACAGTTCGATTTTCACAGGCTTATATCCCAGCGAGCACCAGGTCATACAGGGTTACAGCCAGCTTTCCGGGATGCATCCTACGCTGGCAGAAATTCTGCACGGTGCGGGCTATCACACTGTCGGCTTTTGTAACAACCCGCTGGTGGGTGTGCTCAATCATGGTTTGCAGCGTGGTTTTGCCGAGTTTTATAATTATGCCGGGGCAGCGGTTAACCGCCCTTTTGATTCAGCCAGCGGCGCGGTACAGCGTTGTCTGCGCCAGCGCTGGCGGCGCTTCGCCCGCCCGACCCAGAATCGCTTCGCGCATTCCGACTGGTTGTTCCGTGTCTCAATGAACCCGCTGCTGGTGCCCCTGTGGACACGCCTTACCAATTACACCGGACACACAGAAAACTCGGTCAGTGATCTTATCGCCTACTGGCAGCAGCATCAGGCAGGCGGAGCGGAGAAACCCCTGTTCGCCTTCCTGAACCTGATGGGCGCGCACCTGCCCTATCGCCCACCACAGGCGAACCTGGATCGGGTCGCGCCCGGCCTCCGCCGCGATAAACAGGCCTACCACTTCATGAATCGCTTCAACAGCGAGGCTGCCCGTTGGGCCAGCCCTGCCGATCCACCGCTGGCCGATTGGGAGCAGCGGGCGCTCTACGACTTTTACGATGCAGAGATTTCGCACCAGGATGACCATCTGGGGCGGTTGCTGGCGTATCTGAAAACCTCCGGTGCACTGGAAAATACCCTGGTCATCGTTACCGCCGATCATGGGGAGTCGCATGGCGACCATAACTTTCTGGGGCACAGCTTTGTGGTGTATCAGGAGTTAGTCCACGTGCCGCTGCTCATTCATTATCCGCAGCGCTTCCCGGTGGGTAAGCGGGTGCAAACCAATGTCTCTACCCGCCGCATCTTCCATACTGTACTGGATATGGCGGGCATCACGCCGCCATTGGCGGCGGACGATCCGAATGCGGATGTCAGCGGTCTCTCACTGGCGCGGGCGACCAATGGTGCAAAGGACAGTGAAGGTGGCATCGTTTTTGCTGAGGCCTATCCCCCCAGTACCTTCCTCAATGTTATTGAGCATCGCAGCCCGGCATTGATCGACAAGCTGTCGCTGCGGCAGGTGCGGCGTGGTATCTACGATGGGGCAAACAAGCTGGCGATGGTGGCTGAGCGGGTGGAAGGGTTGTATAACGTGATCCATGATCCCGCCGAAACCCACGATGTCGCCGCCGAGCAGCCCGCGTTGGTGCAGGACTTGCAGGGGAAGATCGCCGCATTTGTCAGCACAGCAGAAGTTCAGCAGGCCGGACAGGGTACTTTTGGTGAAGTCGATGAGTCGATTATCGACAACCTGCGCGCGCTGGGATATATCGAATAGCTAAGCTTCAGGGCGGGCTGCAAAACCCGCCCAAAAACACTTAAGTGGCGCGGAAGCGCAGCGTGTTCACCCGGCGACCAATGCATTTACCCTGGACTAACCCCTGCTCGATGGCCGAGCGAAAGTGAATGCC
>JBGSXK010000570.1:0-9165 GCA_041751455.1 Anaerolineae bacterium | reverse complement strand
TACAGGGCGCACGGCTACCTATAAGAAAACCGGCTGGTTATGATCCCCGGCGCAGAATGAGCCATGTGTTGCCGATGACAATCCGGCTGCCGGGCGACCAAGTGATAGATTTATTAGGCGGCAGGTCGTTATCCTCGATTTTTGTCCCGTTGGCGCTGCGCAGGTCAGTAAGCCTGATGTCGTCGGATTGGCGTGTCACCAGCAGGTGTGCGCGTGAGACACGAGGATCATGCACGATGCGAATATCGCTGTTTAAGCTGCGCCCGATCAGCACACGCTCTTTTTGAACAGGGATATTCTGACCCACAGTCAACCCGTTATGCTCTACAATCTGAATGTAATAAGTGCTGGCCTCTTTAATTGGATGGACCAGCTCGGTATCACCGTTGGCATCCGTAGCGATGAGCACCAGTTGTTTGATGGCATCCTGCACATAGCCTGCTTCTTTGCTGGCCTTGAGCATGGTTAACAACTTATGGCTGGCATCGGCAGCCGCCTGAGCCTGTTCGCAGGTGATAACTTCCTGGTGCGCCCATTTATGGCGCAGTTCACGTATAGTATCCATGTGCTTTTGTGCCTGTGGAGCAAGCTGGATACGTCCTTTACGCGCCTGATGTTGTAGTAAATGCAGCCAATAATGAACATCCAACCCTTCCAGGAGGGCCTTATCATTTTTGAAAATCTCTTGGCTAAAATCATGCGTGCAGTTTGCGAGGTCTGCGCGGATGTCTTGCATATGATTAATATCGGGTTTGTGATAGCTTTTGAGGGTGGGCGGTGCCAGGCCGTCTTTGGTAATGTGCAACAGAGAATCGATATAACAACGAATTTCCTGATCGTTCGGGTTGAGCATGTCTCACCTCTTGACTTTCTTATTCGTTACTTCAACTTTATTTGCGACTCCTTACAATTCACTTGCGGAATCAGTCTTATCTCTGTAAGAGTCGTGAAATAGATATGAAGGATATAACAGCGGGGTTAGCTTTGCGTTGAAAGGTGATTTAGAGGACAGGCGTGGGCGCGCCAAGCCGATTTATGCTACAATCCCGTGCTGGTTGATGGTAAAGCAGTCCAGGAAATATCATGTCTGAAGCACAGGCCCAACAGGCGCTCCAACGGCTGTATGAAGACAGCAGCATCCGTGACGAGCTGACCGACGAAGAGAGCGAAGTGCTGCTGCAATGGGGTGAGGCGCAGATCAAGCGGCTGGCGGCGCAGGAACTGGACGCAGCGGCCTTTGAGGAAGCGTATACGCATCTGGCACGGCTGCTGACACGTATGGGGGCGCTGGCTGCCGGACAGCCCTATATGCCGCCGGAAGAAGCCCAGGCCGCGCTGGCAAGAGTAGACGAATCGGCGCAGGCGGTGGGGCTGCACCCGGCTGAGGAGCGTTTTGGTGCTCAGGCTGCGTCTGACGATATTATGGGGAACCTGCAAGCGTTGATCGTGCATGTGGATGCCCCGGTGTTCACGGCCAGCGCCAGTGTACCCGACGAAGGTGAAGCTGCTGCCCCTGCTGAACCCTCACCAGAGCCACCTACCGAGGGTGAATCGCCCTCCGGCCTCAGCCAGCTCTTTTCCGGCCTTGCCCGGTTTTTATCCTCACATCCACCCAACACAGAAGGGAATGCCGCGCATGGCGAAGAAGAGCCAGAGCAGCAGTAACAAATCCTCCAGCAGTTCACCACGGTCTATCATTGGTACTATTGTCGCCGCAATCATCCTGATTGTTGCCGTGATCGCCGCCGGCGTGACGGGCGTAAATGTCAACGAAATTCTCGATTTCTTCGGCCAGCCCACGCTGGAGATTGCTACGTCTGCCCCGGTCACGGTGACGACTGCGCCCCCTACCATTGCACCCACCCTGCCACCGGGCGTAACAGCTTCCCCAGGGCCAGCGGGCGATGTGCGTGTCATCCCAGTGGGGCTGGGGTTTGGAGCAGAACGTGATTTCTGGCGGGTCTTCTTCACCGCACCGAGCGGCAGCCGTGACCCGGCTACGTATGTCAACGGGATTGATGTGCCGCTGGCACAGGCGATCAATGCCACGCAGCGCACGCTTGATATTGCAGCCTTTGAGTTTAATAACGTGGTGCTGACACAGGCCGTGCTGGATGCACACCGGCGCGGGGTGCAGGTGCGTATGGTGGTGGATAATGAACACGCGCTGCACAAAGACAACAGTACTATGCGCCAGTTTGTCGAGGCGGGCATTCCCGTGCGGGATGATGGACGCAGCGGCCTGATGCACAACAAGTTTATGATTATGGACAGCCGTGATGTGTGGACAGGTTCGATGAACTTCACCATCAACGGTGTTTATCGCAACAATAACAACCTGCTGGCGCTGCGCTCCAACCGTCTGGTCTTAAGTTATCAGGCCGAGTTTAACGAGATGTTCGAGGATGGCATGTTCGGGCCGCGCTCGCCGCGTGGCAACAGCGTCAGTTTTACCGAGCGCGGTGTGCCTATTCAGACGGTTTTCGCCCCCGAAGATGATACGCTCAATATTATTCTGGATCGTGTCAACGAAGCGACGACTAGTGTGCGTTTTATGGCCTTTTCGTTTACCGAGCGCGATATTGCCGAGGCGATGGTAGGGCTGGCTGACAGCGGGGTGAATGTACGCGGTATCTTCGAGCGGGTGGGCAGCCAGGCGAGCTGGAGCGAACTCACTCGCCTGTTTTGCGCGGGGATCGACGCGCGGCAGGATGGTAATCCGTTTGTCCTGCATCACAAGGTCATTATCCTGGATAACCGGGTTGTCCTGACCGGATCGTTCAATTTCTCTCAGAATGCGACCAGGGTCAACGACGAAAACATGATTATCATAGAAGACCCCACGCTGGCCGCGCAGTATACAGCGGAGTTCGAGCGGCGCTGGGCCGAATCTGTCGTGCCTACCAGCCTTGACTGCTCGACGGTGGTGCCTTGATCGCTTTAAAAGCGCACGCTGTTTATCCCTCTGGCGGTTGATAGGTGTGCACGTGAAAAGTGGCTGGGATTTCGATAGGGCGGCTTGGGTCATCATATTCCTGCGCTGCGGCGGCGCGCATGGCCGCCACGCCTGCATCGATTAGTGCGTCGGGGGTGAGCCAGTAGTTGGAGCTTATGCGCCGTTCTGCCGCGTCGATGATTTTCAGCGGCGATTGATACACCGTGTAGTTGTAAGTCTGGTAATCGCCGCTGAAGCGCCAGCCCTCTTTGAGCGGGAAAGTCCCGGCTTCGGCACGGGGCACACCGGGGCGTTCGCCAGCCTCCACCGGGACGACGGTGTTATAGGCTGCCCACAGCTTTTCGAAAGGATCGCCGGTTTCGCCGCCGCCAGCGTTGACGAACAGCGCGCCGGGCTTCAGCACACGCCCCACCTCGCGCAGCGCGTCCTGCCAATTGGGGATGAGGTGGAAGACATGCACGCCGACTACCGCATCAAATGCGTGTGATGGGAAGGGAAGCAGGGTTACATCGGCCTGCGTGAGATAGATCTTCTCGCTGTGCTGCTTGTGGCGGAGGCGGTTCATCATGAGGACGGATAAGTCTGCGCCGTAGATGGTCGCGCCTGTCACCTGTGCCAGCGGCAGCGCGATGCGCCCGGTGCCGATACCGATTTCCAGCACCCGGCTTTGGGCCGTAATATGCCCGGCCTGGGCGATCAACTGCGCGGCGGGCTGCTCCACGCCGGGCGGGAAGCCACGTGTTTCGTCATAGAAATCTGCTGCCCGGTCAAAGGCGATGGAATTGGATGGCATTGAAGTTCCTCCCAAATAACTGGCGCAAAACGAGGGTGTTGAGTTGGCAGGGTGCAACGGCCTTTCGCCTTACCTGACTTTTAGATTATGCGAGCGTTTTCCCGGAAATCACATGCCAGTGCAGATGTTTGGAGTCCTGGTAGTCACCCAGGTTGGTCAGTACACGTGCCGCGCCATGTTCGGCCAGCACCTGCGCGGCCACCGTTTTTATCACGCCGAACAGCTCCGCCAGCAGCGCGTCATCCTCCAGCAGCAGCAGCGAGGGAATGTGCTGTTTCGGGATGACGACGATATGCACTGGGTAAGCCGGGCGGGTGTGATGGAAGGCCAGCACCCGCGCAGTTTCGGCCACTGTCTGCACCGGGGTGCGCCCGCTCAACACTTCATCACAGTAAAAATCGCTCATGGTTAATCCGCTGCGGGTTCGCCATGCTCTGCCCACCATGCGGTAGACCAGGCTACCGCCTGCTGAATGCCTTCACGCAGCGGCGTGGCGGGATTGTAACCGAGCATCTCCTGCGCCTTGCTGATGTCGGCCACGTAATGCGTCACTTCGCCCACACGCGGCGGCTGAATGGTGATGTCTGGCGCGATGCCCAGCGCCTCGCCGATATATTCCGCCAGCCGAACGAGGCTGTTTCCCTGTCCGTAGGCCAGATTAATGGTCTCATTGGCGACTGCGCCCGCGGCGAGTCGTTCAATGCCCCGGTAAATGCCATCGACACAATCATCAATATAAGTGAAATCCAGCACCTTGTCCTGGCCGTAGACGGTGATCGGCTGGCGCTGCCTGACCTTGTGGATAAACAGTGGAATCACCCGTTCCATACGCTGGATGTCATTGTCGTAGCGCCCATACACGTTGCTGAAGCGGAAGACGAGATAGGGCAGGCCGTAACACTGTGCATAGGAGTAGATGAGCGCCTCGCCCGCGATCTTGCTAGCGGAATAGGGGCTTTCGGTAAAGGCGAAGTCGGCATCGGCCTCTTTGGTGATGTAGCGATAAATATCGCCGTAGACCTCGCGCGTGCTGCTGAAGACCAGCGGCAGATGATGGTAGCGGCAGTATTCCAGCACGTTGAAGGTGAGGGTGATGTTCTTCAGCGCGCGGTGCGGCTCTTTGACCAGATCATGTACTTTTGCGTCGGCGGCCAGGTGCACGACCAGATCCAGTTTGTTGGGAAAGGTCGCCCCGCCGATACCCTGTGTAAAGTCACTGCACGGCTGGCTGAGGTCCTGAGTCAGGGTTTCGATGCGATCTGTCCAGGGGTTTGGGCGTTGATCCACGCCAAAAACGGTATGCCCTTCACCAAGCAGGCGCAGCGCCAGATTAGTGCCCACCTGACCGCTGGAGCCAGTAATAAGAATGTGCATAAATGTCCCCTGTGGATGGTGTGTACAGGGGTTCCAGTATAGAGGGTATTGGAGATGCAATCAAGCGAGGGATTGGGGGGCGGGCCATGCCTGGATGATAAAACCACGGATTCTCTACGCCTGCCCTATGCTGTGTGCTGCTCCAAGCGTCAGGCAAGCGTGGTATGAGGGTATCCCATGCGTCGATCACAGGGGCACAGGGTGTTATAAGATAAGAAAGGACTGTATACAACGATCAGGCATTCCTGCCTGTGGATAATGAATAAGGAGATAACCATGAAGTGGCACAGTGGTCTGCTCATTGTAGTGCTGCTCGTGCTGGGCGCGCTGGCCATCACGCCGGCGCTGGCACAGAACGGCGCAGTATGGAATGCACAATTTTACAACAATCCATTTCTCAATGACCCGGTGGTGCTGAACCGCCAGGATAACCGTATCCTCTTTAACTGGGGCAGTGGGTCGCCGGGCGCAGGGGTGAACGCGGACAACTTCAGCGCGCGCTGGGGTACAGATGTCTACCTGCAAGCCGGAACATATCGCTTCTGGGCACTGGCGGATGATAATGTGCGGGTGACGCTGAACTTCAGCAACACACTCATTGACACTTTCGCACACCCGGCAGTCGGCCAGCTTGTCAGCGCAGACGTGACGCTGAACGCGGGCAATCATCATATCCAGGTCGATTACCGCGAGGCGGGGGGCGATGCCTATGTCAATATCGACTGGGCGAACCTGTCGCTGGGGGAAACCGGGCCGGACTTCCAGGGAGGCGGCCAGCCGCCCCTTCCCATTCCGGGTACAGGCCAATGGGTGGGGCAGTATTATGCTAACCCCAACCTGTCGGGCAATCCCACGGCTATTATGACCGAAGCCAGTCCGTCGCACAACTGGGGCGCGGGCGCTCCCCTGAGCGGGATGCCTGGTGATAACTTCAGTGTGCGCTGGACGAGCAGCCAGGCGCTGACAGGCGGCACGTATCGCATCACAGTGCGGGCAGATGATGGGGTACGGGTGTTTGTCAACGGCGCACTGGTCATTAACCAGTGGCACGGCGCAACCGGGGAAACCTACACCGCCGATGTCAATCTGCCGTCGGGCACACATACTTTTGTCGTGGAGTATTACGAGGCGGGCGGTGATGCCTTCATCGATTATAACCTGGCGCAGATCGGCGGCGGGCTGCCACCCACCACTGTGCCGCCTGTGGTCACGGGGACATGGCTGGCGACGTACTATAACAACCGTGATCTGAGTGGCACACCTGTGGCCATTCTGACCGAAGCCAGCCCGTCGCACAACTGGGGCGGGGGCGCGCCTCTCGCCGGTATCAATGCTGATAACTTCAGTGTGCGCTGGGCGAGTACACAAAACCTGAGCGCAGGAAATTACCGGGTCACGGTGCGGGCGGATGATGGCGTGCGGGTGTATGTCAATGGCGCACTGGTGATAAACCACTGGGTGCTGGCCACCGGGCAGACCTACACGGCTGATTTCAGCCTGCCAGCAGGAAACCATACTTTTGTGGTGGAGTATTTCGAAGCGGGCGGTAACGCTTTCATCGAGTACAACCTGACACTGGTGGGGGCGGGGGATGGACTGCAACCCCCCGCGCAGACTGGCGTGACCGCCAGTGTGACAGCCTTCCGGCTGAACTTCCGTGATCAGCCGACCACCGCCGCGAATATTATCGGCAAGCTCAACCGGGGCGAGACCTTCCCTGTGGTGGGACGCACGGCAGATGGCGCGTGGGTTCAACTGAATGTGCGGGGTACGGTGGGCTGGTCTTACGCCAGCTACCTGGATGTGAACGGCACAGGTAATATCCCCCTCACCAGTGGCAGCCTGACCACGCCGCCGCCCGCCAGCACAGGCTTTACGCTGGCAGCGAACCAGGCGGTCAATATCCGTTCACGGCCCGGGGTCAGCGGCAGCGCTATCATCGGGGTGCTGCGCACCGGGCAGACCGCGGCGGTTGTCGGGCGCTCCAGCACAAATACCTGGTATCAGATCAACTCTAACGGTGCGATTGGCTGGGTGAGCAGTGCATTTGTCCAACTGCAAGCGGGCACGAACATCGGCCAGATTCCAGTGACCGGCTAGGGTAAAGTTTAAACCACGAGTCCCTGACCTCACAGTCGCGATGCAGGCTGTGGGGTCAGTTTTTTACAGTGATCCCCTGTAACTGGCAATCCTCAGCAAACGCGGTAGTATTCTCCTACTGCTTTGGCGCTACAGATCAATCTCTGTTCAGGCTTAAAATGACGACCACGATTCGCAAAAGTGACCTGATGCAAGGGCTACGTGAGCTGGGGCTGCCCGCAGGCTGCGCCGTGCTGGTTCACAGTTCGCTCAGCAGTTTTGGTCATGTGGAAGGCGGGGCAGACAGCGTCATTGATGCGCTGCTGGATACTGTGGGGCCGGGGGGAACGGTGCTGGTACCCACGCTGACAGGCAGCAAGGCGCTCTCCGCAGAGAACCCACCCATCTTTTACCCGCTGGCGACTCCCTGCTGGACAGGCCGCATCCCTGAAACGATGCGCCGCCGTCCAGAAGCTCTCCGCAGCCTGCACCCTACCCACTCGGTAGCGGCGATTGGCGCGGAGGCGGTCTCGCTGACACAGAGCCACCTGGACTCGGTGTCTCCGTGTGATGCACAGTCACCTTACGGGCGGCTGGCGGCGCGGCCTGATGGTTATATTCTGCTGTTGGGGGTCAATCATGAGTCCAACACGACATTTCATCATGTCGAGGAAATTACGGGTGTGGAATATCACCTACAACCGGGTTTTGCGCAGGCGCAAATACTCTTGGAGGGCAGGACGATCATACGTCATATCATGCTGCACGCCTATGGGACAGACAGGATGTTTCGGCGCATGGAACCGCTGCTGATTGAGCGCGGTATCCAGCGCACCGGGGAGATAGGACAGGCAACCGTGCGGCTGATTGCGGCGGCGAGGATGGTGGATATTACTGCGCAGTGTCTGCGGGCAGACCGTCGTATCCTGTGCGCGCAGCGTTAATCGTCCAGCGCGTCAAACACTTTGGGCGCAATGAGCCAGACCAGCCTGCCCCGCAGCGGTGAGGTGGGCGCGACGACATCCACCCGCGCCAGTCCGCCTTTTTTCATCTCGACCAAGCCGCCGGTGAGCGCCCCCACGACTTCGCTCAGGGTTGGTTCGTGCCCCACGAAGAGGACCTGATCCTCCGAATTTAACTCGGTAATCATCTGTTCGACTTTTTCGCGGCTGAAGTCGAAGTTGATTTCCTCTCGTACTTCCACCGGGACATTGAGCGCGACAGAGACAATCTCGGCGGTATGATGGGCACGGACACGCGGGCTGGCATAGATGTAACTGGGACGAATGCCCAGACGTTTGAGGACACGCGCAGCAGTTTCCATGCGGGCGATGCCGCGTTTGGTGAGCGGGCGGTCATGGTCAGTTGCAGCGTGGGTTTCTGCCTCGGCGTGGCGCAGGAAGTACAGGATCATGACTGGCTCCTTTTCAGCGATGCACAACGAGTAAGGTGTTGTACCTCCTCCCGATCATGCATTACTTTACCCTTTGTGGCTGTGCGGCACAAATAAAAAACCCAGGCCAATTGCAGCCTGGGTTTTGCAAAGAGCGGGCGATGAGATTCGAACTCACGACATCTTCCTTGGCAAGGAAGCATTCTACCGCTGAATTACGCCCGCCTGATGTTGCATAGTATAGCGCCGTTTGGTGGGGATGGCAAGGGTCGGATTGCTGCGGGAAAGGGATTTTGGAGGATGGCTGCTGGGGCAGGTGAACGATATTTCTGAACCCGGGTTAAGAATTACTGTAGGCAGGGATTAATAAAATATGGTACGCCTGTGAACACGATTTAATATTATATGGATATATAAAGCAGAAGATTCAGAGACTTGATGAGGAAACGATAAAAGCAGGGTAAAAGACGGAACCAGCGTGCATCTTGCAGCGTCCCTAAGGTAAGTGTTGTTTTGAGAAGGAGAGGAAAATGAGATTCCTGGCACTGATATTGACAGCCCTGAGTATAT
>JBGSXK010000569.1:0-3532 GCA_041751455.1 Anaerolineae bacterium | reverse complement strand
GGGTGGCCGTCGCTGCCAATCTGCAATTTAAGGCGGCGCAGACCATCGAATTGCAGGTCGAGCGATTCGTACAGCGCCAGCAGATCGGGATGGATGATATGGCATTCCTCAATGACGATGACCCGATCCCGATCAGTAGCCAGGAAGCCGGGTACACCATTCTCGCCCGCGACCATAATCATGTGATCATTATAGCCCCACTGCTGTGGGCTGGGGATCATGGGTTGAACATCGACCTCGGTCCAACCGCCGATGCGCTCCATCTGGTCGGCCAGCACGTCCTGCTTCAGCAAAAGCTGCGCCTCATAACTGATGTGCTGCCAGTGGCAGCGCCCACATTTGCCCGCGCCAAAATGCTTGCAGACCGGGTAAACACGATCCGCCGACGCATCCAGCAGGCGTACACCCTCACCAAAGGCAATCCGCCCGCGATCCTCCACAATGCGGACTTCCACCCGCTCGCCGGGGATGCTGTACGGCACGAACACCGTCTGTTTGCCATGCCTGCCCAGTGCGCTGCCGCCATGCGCCATCGCGGTTAATTCCAGTATAATCAGTTCTTCGGTCAATCCCTGCTCCCGTTACTCATAGTTTACTTACCGCCATTCAAGCCATTTATTATACGTGCATGGTGTAATCGATGTGGGTTGAGGCTTATTGTACATTGGTCGAGCGTCTGGTGTAAGAGCACATGGGGCGGTTTATGAAATCGCCCCTGCGCTAATTGATTACAGCGCCACTTTTCGATTGCGTTTAAAATAGAGACGAATCGAAAGGGTGGTTTTATGTCTCGACTGCGCCTCCTGAGCATCCTCTTTATGATTATCCTGCCGAGCCTGGCGGCCCCGGTGCGCGCGCAGGATTTGTCCTGTGGCACATCGTTGGGGTTACAACCCGGTTCGCGTATCCACACACGCCCCGGCATCAACATTCGCAATCTGCCCACGCTCTCTGGCGGTGTGGTGGAATATCTTAATGTCAGCATCACCTTCAGGATTACCGAGGGGCCAGTATGTGCTAATGGCGTGTACTGGTGGCGGGTGATCGGCCCGTCGAATTTTAATCCGGGCTGGATCGCTGAAAAGGAAAGCCCCACCGGGCGTTATCTGATCTTCCCTGTGCCAGAGCCAGTCCTGACCTGTAGCGAGCCGATTATCCTGAGCATCGGCCAGCGGGTGCCTGTGGTCAATGGCGGCCTGCGGGTACGCGCCGCGCCGGCTCTCGATGGGCAGGTGCTGACGGTGGCGCTGATCGATACCGAACTGATGGTGACAGGCGGCCCTGTATGCGCCGATGGGTATAACTGGTGGCAGGTGATCGCCCCGGTAAACCCAGCCAGCGCAGTCCAGGTGCAGGGCTGGGTCGCCGAGGGCTTCAGCGGCGCAGTGCCCTGGCTGGCGCAGCCACCCGGCCCTTCATTGGAAGCGGGGAATCTGTGCCCGTCGCCTATGCGCGGCCTGGGGGTAGGCACTCGTGCTTATGTCAATTATCCCGGTGGTAATATTCCACGCAACCTGCGCAGCGACCCAACCACCGACGCGCCTGTACTGTACACGCTGATTGATGGCATCGCTTTTACGATTATCGGCGGGCCGGTCTGTGCCAATAACCTCAACTGGTGGCAGATTCAGGTGACGACGCGCCCGGATGTGATCGGCTGGCTGGCCGAAGGTGGGCCGGGCAATTACTGGATTCGGCGTTTCCGGCTGTCACAACAGTATTTCTTCGGGTAAAGTGCGGCGCAGAGCCAACAGAGAATTGAAGGTTTGAACAGCGATGCCTGTAGAGTTTCGGTGGGATAACGAAGAACAGACAGTGATCCGCTTTGTGGCGACAGGCCTGTGGAACTGGAACGACTTCCACAAGGCCATGCGCCGGGCGACCTTCTGGCTGGATTCTGTCAGTCACTCGGTCGAGACGATCATCGACCTACGCGCAGGCGTGAAACTGCCCGCCGGGGCGTTAGGTCATGTGCGCAGCCTGGGCAAGCGCATTCACCCTAATGGCACAGATCGCGCGGTGCTGATCGGCCTGGAAGGGTCCGTCGCTAAGCCGCTCGGTGGTGCGGAGGGGGTGTATCGGGACGGCGTGCGGCTGCTGCGCTTTGTGGCCACAGAGGATGAAGCGCTGGCGGTGATTGCCGAGTGGCACAATGAAACCCCCTGACGCACAGCGTTCGGTCTTATCCCCTGTCACCCGCGCCAGGGGTGGAGAGACCGAGAAGTGATCTCCCCGGCGGAGGCACGGCGGGCAGCGCGGAATGCCGGGGCGCTGGCGGCGGCCAGCATCATTAGCAAGGGGATGCTGTTCGGCTGGTATATCGTGCTGGCGCGGGCAGTGGGCGAGGCCGATTATGGCATTTACGGCACCGTCAGCTCGTTTATCGCCATCGGCACGGCTATTGTCAATTTCGGCATGGGGCCGATTGTCATCCGTGATGTGGCGCGTACCCCGGCGCTGGCGGGTAAATATCTGACCGCCACCCTTTTTCTGCAAAGCGGGCTGGCGCTGCTGGCCTATCTGCTGGTGAACAGCACAGCGGCGCTCACAGGGTATCCACCGGAGATTCAGGTCTTTCTCGCGCTCGGTGGCATCAGTCTGATGATCGATATTCTGGGCAATATGACCAACGATCTGCTGCTGGCACAGGAGCGGATGCTGACTTCGTCACTGGTGTCGATTGTACATATCTTCGGCCTGATTGTGCTGGCAGGCACGGCGCTGGCGGGGGGGTATGGGCTGGTAGGGGTATATTTTGCGACATTGATCGCAGGCGTGGGGCGCTCGGTGGCATTGTGGGCGCTGGTGCTGCGCAGCGGGGTACGTCCGGCGCTGCCATTTGACCGGGCGATTGCGCTGCCGCTGCTGCTGAATGGCGCACCGCTGGCGGCCTCGGCCTTTCTGTCGCTGGCCTACCAGCACGCCGACAAGCTGATGACCACGCGCCTGATTGATGCCACCCAGACCGGTTATCTGACAGCAGCCTTTGTGATCGTTTTTGGGGTGGTGGAACTGCTGAGTACGACGATCCTCACGGCCACTTACCCCATGATGTCCCGTTATCACGGCCAGGGTGAGACTTTCGGCTTTATTGTGGAGAAGCTGGCGTTTTTTACGCTGGTAGTCAGTCTGCCGCTGGCGCTGGTGCTGGCGTTGTTCGCAGCCGAAATCGTGCTGCCGCTGTTCGGGGCGAATTACCGCCCGACCGCTGATGTGCTGCGGGTGCTGATGTGGTACGCGACGGTGGCGATGGTCACCAATGTGTTCGCGCAGGGTATGGTCGTGCAAAACCGCCAGCGCCGTCTGTTGAGCGTCCGCGCGATAGGGTTGGGCAGCAACCTGTCCTTGAACGCGCTGTTGATTCTTCCATTGGGCGCACAGGGCGCGGCGCTCGCTTCGCTGGCAGCGGAAGTGCTGGTGCTGGTTGTCCTCATGGGCGGTTTTCGGGCGGTGGGCTGGTCGTGGGCGCGTATTCTGCCACGCTGGGGACGGCTGGCACTGGTGGCGGCGGGGGCGGCGCTGGTCATGCTAG
>JBGSXK010000568.1:0-1859 GCA_041751455.1 Anaerolineae bacterium | reverse complement strand
GAAGATGGCGCGCGAGTTCACCGCACATGAGATTATCCCGGTGGCGGCGGAATATGATGAACAGGCCATCTTCCCCGAAGAGATTTTTCAGCGTGCGCTGCAACTGGGCATTGTGAACATGAATATCCCGGCAGAGTATGGGGGGGTGGGCGCGACAGTCTTTGAGGAATGCCTGGTGGCCGAGGAACTGGGTTATGGCTGTACAGGCATCAGCACCAGCATCAGCACCAACAACCTGGGCGCGCTGCCAATCATCCTGGCCGGGAGCGAGGAGCAGAAGGCCTACTGGCTGGGGGAACGGCTGATGGAGCAGGCGCAGTTTGTCTCCTACGGGGTGACAGAAGCCGCCGCTGGCTCAAATGTCGTGGGCATTCAGACACGGGCAGAACGCAAAAATGGCGCTTATCTCATCAATGGCTCAAAGACCTTCATCACCAATGCCAGCCACGCCAATTTTTTCACGATCTTTGCCAAGACTGATCCCGACGCTGGACACAGGGGGATGTCGTGTTTTGTGGTGGAACGCGATATGCCGGGTGTGAGTGTGGGCAAAAAGTTTGATAAACTGGGACAGCGCGCCTCGGATACTGCTGAGATTGTCTTCGAGAATGTCGAAGTCCCGGCGGAGAATCTGATCGGCAAAGAGGGGCAGGGCTTTTACCTGGCGATGAGTGTGTTCGACCACAGCCGCCCCGGCGTTGCAGCAGCAGCAGTGGGCCTGCAGCGGCGCGCGCTGGAAGAATCGGTAAAATATGCCAAAGAGCGCGAAGCTTTCGGCGTACCCATTTTCCAGCATCAGGCCATCGGCCACAAAATCGCGGATATGGCGATCAATTATGAAGCCTCGCGTCTGCTGGTATGGCAGGCCGCATGGCAGGTGGACGCGGGCATCGCCAATCCCAAAGTCCCGGCCTATGCCAAGGCCTTTGCCGCCGATATGGCAACCCGCGCCGCAGTGGAGGCAGTACAGGTCTTCGGCGGATACGGCTTTATGAAGGAATACCCGGTGGAGAAGCTGCTGCGCGACGTGAAAATTTTCCAGATTTATGAGGGCACCAGCGAGATTCAGCGGAATATTATTGTGCGCGAACTCTTCCGCTAGGGACAGTCTGTTTCACTTTAGCGGGCTGCTCACCCCTCGTCCCTGCTGATCACGCTGCCAGCAGAGGGGAGAGGGCTTTGTATTGTTTTCTCAATTCTTTCCCAATTATTTAGTACCCCTTCACTATGCCACGATTCAAGAAGTTGGAGTATTGTTATAGTGGAGGGGCTGCTCACTTTTCGGAGGGGACATCTCCAGACCTTATAGCGAAGGGCTTAAAATGACAGATCTTAGTGAACCATCCGGCGAGGAAACCACACAGCACAGCACCCGTCATCTGGAGACGGTGCAGGAGAGCGCTGAGAAAATGCCCGTGCGGGCCACTGGTCCACTTGACCAGGTGCTGCCCTGGGTGATTGAGCTGCGGGTGGTCGGTACGGCTTCCACTATTCAGGTGCGTGTAAGCGAACATATGATTATTGGCCGCAGTGACCCGGAACGGGGCATTGAACCGGATATTAATCTTGCGCCGTATGGAGGGCATGTGCTGGGGGTGTCACGCCACCACGCGGTGATTGCTGCTACTGAAGATCGCATTATCATCCGTGATATAGGGAGTTCTAACGGCACACGTCTGAATGGTTATGTCCTGCATCGGGGCGAGGATTACCGCCTGCGGCATGGTGACGAACTCACCGTGGGTCAGCTTCACCTGCAGGTGTTATTCGCGGTAGTGCCGCTGGTGGTGGAAAACGAAAATGACTCTGCGACAGACTCGCTGATCCCCAAACCGGGCAGCGGGCAGCATATTCTGGTG
>JBGSXK010000567.1:0-10343 GCA_041751455.1 Anaerolineae bacterium | reverse complement strand
GGAACAGTACATCACCAATCCGCTGCGACTGACGGTTTTCCGGCAGGATATGATTCGTCAGTGGCCGGACTTGCAGGTGGAGGAAATCAGCGACGACACGATTCGTGTGAGTGTTGCGGATGCGCGCCCGGTGCGCTTCCGCCAGTATTATTTCCCTGGTTGGGCGGCGACACTGGACGGTGAACCTACCGAGATTTACCCGGAAGACGAAGTGGGAATGATTACGATAGACATGCCGCCGGGCGAGCATACTGTGCGCCTGTATTATGTGGGCACACCCGCACAGCACCTAGGCGCGCTGGTCACCCTGGCAGCAGGGGGCGTGGGGCTGATGTTGGGCATGACTGCTCGTCATGCGACCCGCCAGACATCGCAGCCCGTCACCCAGGCACTCAAGACCGTGCCAGCCGCGTTCATCGCGGTGGGACTTGTGGGCTTCGCGCTCGTCAATACGTATATCATCGCGCCGGGGACGTTGTGGTTTCGCCACCAATCGCCGCCGGATGCACCGGTCTACATGCAGCAGCGTGTGGACATGAACTTCGGCAATACCTTCACACTGCTCGGTTATACACTGGCACAGGACAGCGCCGCGCCGGGGGGCCTGCTGAATGTGGAGTTGTTCTGGCGGGCCCTGCGTGATACTGAGGGAGAGGATTACCGTCCGGTAGTGCAGCTTGTCAATCTCAATGTGGATGCAGCCTGGGCGGTGAGTGAGCCGTTTTCGCCAGGGGGCGGCAGCACGACGTTTGGCTACCCGCTGGATCGTTTCGCCTCTGAAGTTCACGTCATGCGCCTGTATGATGACGTGCCACCTTATATGGGGCGGGTACTGGTGCGTATGATTGACTATCGGACAGGTATGCCGCTGCTGCTGCCGGATGGCCGGGACAGCCTGATTTTAGAGCCGCTGGTGCGTGTGGCAGGAGCAGGTGCATCTATCGAGAAAAACCTGGATTATCGCCTGGGGGATGTGGTCGAATTATGGTGTGCTTCGGTCAGGCAGGAGAACGGCAGCTATCAGATTGATCTTTACTGGCATACCCGCGGAATGCTGGCTGACACGCTGCATACATTTGTCCATGGGCTGGATGCCACTGGTGAGATTGTGACGCAGCAGGACGCGGAGACCATGCAGGGGGATTATCCCTCGCGCTACTGGCTGCTGGGACAAACACTGACCGATCGTTACAGTCTGCCTGCTGACACCGCTGTAACGCAGATCGCCATTGGGCTGTATGTGCCGGGTGGAACACGCCTGCCAGTCACACAGGGCGGCCAGCCTGTATCTGATGATCGGGTGCTGCTGCCGCTGGAGGAAATACATTGTTCACGGTAAAAACTCACCCCTTCACCCCTGCCGCGCTGGTGGCTTTGCTGCTGATTCTGGTGCTGGCTGCGCTGGCGCGCTTTACCTATCCCGGCGCAGTGGAGTTTAAGCATGACGAGGCCACGCTCTCGCTGCTGGCGCTGGATTGGCTGGCGGGTGGGGAGTTTCCACTGACCGGAATGCCTTCTTCAGTAGGAGTGCCTAATGCGCCTGCCAGTGTCTATGTGATGGCGCTGCCCTATGCGCTGGGTGCGGATGCTCTCAGCGCGACATGGTTTGTCGCAGGGCTGAATGTTACAGGCGTGGGGCTGCTGTGGCTCATCGTGTATCGTTATTTCGGATTTGCGCCCGCGCTGGTCACTGGCCTGGTCTACGCGCTCAACCCCTGGGTGATCCTCTACAGCCGCAAAATCTGGGCGCAGGATTTCCATACGCCATTTCTGCTGCTGGCGCTCTTTTTGGGGCTGTATGGTTTTCTCGAGGGGAGGCGATGGGCACAGGTACTGTGCCTGCCTGTGATGCTGTTCGCGCTGCAAATTCATTTCGCGGCGTGGGTGCTGCTGCCGCTTTATCTGTGGCTGGTCGTGATAGGTGGGCGGCGTGTTTTGCCACTGGCACTGCTGGTCAGCGTACTGCTTGGCGCACTGGTGCTGATGCCCTTTGCTCTCGGCATTGCCCAAACGGTGGAAAACCGGCCTGACCGCCTCGCCAACGTACTGAATCGCTCCGGTAGTGGGCTGGCATTCAGAGAAGAAGCGTTAATTTATACTATTGGGCTGGCCGCCGGGCTTGGCGTAGAGGGTGAGGGCATGTCGCTGGAAAAAAGTACGCTCACCCAAGAACTGCCGGGTTTCAGCGTCTTATGGCTGGGTGTCTATGGTGCGGCGGCCTTGATCGGCCTTGCCGCTAGCTGGCGTTATGGCTGGCATCTGGCAGGGCTGGTGTGGGGATGGGCGCTGCTGCCGCTGCTGGCTTTTAGTGTGTCGTGGACAGAGGTTTATCCGCATTATTTTATTGGCAGCCTGCCCGCCTATGCACTGCTGATAGGGGTGGGAGTGGCACAGCTAGCAACTGTCGGAGCAGGCCGCAGCTCGCCTTTACGGTGGCTTGGTTTTCTCGCCTTGGCGCTGTTCTGCCTTCTGCCATTATCGCAGGGCTACTATTGGTCACGTCTGATCGCTTTTGCCGACACCACCTACAGGCGGCAGGACAGTTTCGCGACACCCCTGCGCTACCTGCTTGAGGTGCGTGATACGCTGGCGCAGGAACGCGATGTCATTGTGCTGACGGATGGCTTCAAGATGCAGTATGATCAGGAACCGGTGATCTGGAGCGTTCTGCTGCATAACACGGCGGCCTGTGTGCGTGCACTCGCAGGCCCGGAGGTAATCGTTTATCCGCAGGCGGCCTTTGTCGTACTCACCGCGCCCAATGCCCCGCCAGCCCTGCCGGATTTACTGCCTTATCAAAACAGCACTCAGGAGCGATTTGCTTTGCGGGCCGGTGAAGGGGAGTATACCCTCCGTCGTTTTGAAGGCCTGAGTACCGCTTTTACACCTAATGCTGAGTCGCAGTTTGACAATGGTGCGGAGTTTCTTGGCCACGAACAGCTTGGGGATCAGGTTGCCATTCATTGGCGTTTGCCCGGCCCCATCCAGCACGATTACCAGTTTTTTGTGCATTTTCTCGACCTGAATGGCGAGCGCAGCAGCCAGCATGATGGGGACTTTTTGCCGGGGCGTTTCTGGTGTGCGGGTGATGAAGTGGTGGTCAACGTGCCGCTGCCTGCCGGGACACAGAGCTTACGAGTGGGTTTATATCGCCTCACGCCGGACGGCGGCTTCGTCAATGCGCAGGTGCTGGATGAGGCAGGCCAACCCTACGACAGCGCCGTGAGCTTCCCACTGGCGCAGACAGGGTAAGCCTGCGTGGTACTTACTTCTCTTCCACAATAGCCGCGATCCAGGTTTTGTGATCGTTGTAATGGTATACCGTTTCCCAGGGCAGCCACTCGATCAGAGCGCGGGCATCGTCTGAATGGGATTGATAATGGTGATAGGGCAGGTGTAAATCTTCTTCGGTCATGCTGTTAAGTTTCTTTAGCAGGTGTTCGTGATTTTCTCGCAGGGTCTTCATAACCTCATCCAGCGGCATGTTCTGGTAGCGCTGGTGGATGACAGCGTTGATTGGGTCATCGTCCTGTTCCCATATTTCCAGCGGAATATCCAACGCTTCCCGCTTTGACTTACCTTCCAGCAAGGCAAGGGCGGCTGTTTCCCACGCGGCAACATGGATGATATGATCCTTTGCGGTCCACCCTGCGGCATCTGTTGGGATTATAAGTTGTTCCTCCGGCAGTGACTCCACATAAGTGAGAAATTCGTTCCAGCCTGTTTCTAGCTGGCGCAGTAGGTCTTCACGGGTCGCTATAATGTCAGACTTGCCCATAACATTCTCCTGTAGAGATAAAACATATGACTACAGAATAGCACATATGTGCTATGAAGCGCAAGTGGGTTCGCTTTCCCAGGTAGAATACTTGTGCTAAAATAAACTCTGTCATAGCGACCCAACATAAAGATAAGGAGATAAATTCATGATTCGCAAGGTCAACGCGGTGGTGTTATTTGTGGAGGATCTGAATGGGGCGATGCGTTTTTACAGGGATACCCTCGGCCTGGAAATTGTATTTGAAGATGATGCCTCGTTCGCGTTTCATATGGAGGGGCAAGACTTCGCGCTGGTCCATGTGTCAGCAGGCACGCAGATGCTGAATGAGGAGGTGCTGGGATTATCACAGGGCGCAGGGCATCGGGTCATGTTATGTGCTGATGTTGAGGATGTGGACAAGGTCTACCAGACCCTCATGGCGAAGGGAGTCTCGTTTATCAAACCCCCGGTGGACCAGCCCTGGGGCTGGCGCACCGCTTACTTTGCCGACCCCGAAGGCAATATCTGGGAATTCAGGCAGGCTATCCCCTCCACGCAGGACAGCGAGTGACATGCTGGTTTAGCGGCGAGAGCAAAAACGTGCTCAACAGCGCGTTTTCCTGATAAAAAACAGAGGCGCACACGGCTGCGCCTCTGATCGTGCAGCTTCGTGTATGTTTACTGGCTCATGCGGGGCAGGCGTTCCTGCCAGCGCATGTACATATCTGCGCGCAGGTCAAAGGCCATCTGCTGGCCATGCGCATGAACACGCATGATGTGCAGATACATGGCCTTCTCCTTCAGGAACAATTTCTGACAAACCGGACAGGAATGCAGGCCTTCCAGTTCTTCATGCTCTTCGTCCACGTGCAGATACATGCAGCAATCCCCCTTAAAACTGGTTTCCAACTTATAATTAGCTTAATTCAAAATTGATTTTATGTCTATATTATCCACAATTCTTTACGTTATTTTCATGTTTGCCTTTTTCCTGGCCTTTTGGCAAGATAGGCTGTAACGACCTTCAGTGAGGATTTGTATGATTGAACTCAGTATTCTGAATCAACTCAGCCCTGGCCTGCGCGAACTGTTCACGCGAATTTTGCTGGCAATCCTGGCCTTTGCACTGATCTGGGTCATGCGCCGCTTCATTGTCGGCCTCTTCATCCGCCCACTGCGCAGCCTGTTCAGCAGCCAGGAACGCCTGAGCGCAGGGACTTTACTTATCGACGTTGTGGATGCGCCGCTGCGGCTGCTGGTTGCCGCCCTAGGGGTAGGTGTCGCCGGGGTAATTCTCACCATCGATGGTACAACCTCAGTGTTTATCGCCAATCTCGCACGCAGCCTGGTCATCGTGGCCTGCTTTATGGCACTGTACCGTGCAGTTGATCTGGTTATTGTTTCCTCAGATCGTGTGCGGCGGGTCACGGGAATTACCCTGGATGAACAGCTTGTGCCCTTTATCCGCACCGCGTTCAAAATTGTTTTGCTGGCGATGGTGTTGATCGTGCTGCTGCAAGAGTGGGATTATGATGTGAATGGGCTGGTCGCCGGGCTGGGGCTGGGTGGGCTGGCTTTCTCCCTGGCGGCGCAGGATACCGTTGCCAACCTGTTCGCCTTCAGTACCATCGTTACGGACCGACCTTTTATGGTGGGTGAATACATCAAAACACCGGATGTTGAGGGCACTGTGGTGCAGGTTGGCTCACGCTCTACCCGCATTCGCCGGGTCGATCATGCTTACGTCACCATCCCCAATGCCAAGCTGGCTGCCAGTCCCATCCTCAACTGGTCACGCCTGACCAAGCGGCGGCTTGAATTTACGCTGGGTGTGACGTATGGCACCAGCGCTTCACAAATACGGGTGCTGGTTGCGCGGCTGCACGAGATGCTGCTGGCACAGGAAAAGGTGGATGTTGAAAGCGTGCTGGTGCGTTTTCTCAGCTTTGGGGACAGCTCGCTGGATGTGCTGGTGATCGCCGAATTTTACGAGCCTAAGCTCCCGGCTTTTCGTGCAATTACAGAGCAGGTGAACCTGAATATTATGGATATTGTCGAAGACCTGGGCCTGAGCATCGCCTTTCCCAGCCTCTCTCTGTACATCGAGAACGTGGCGCTCTCGTCCAATGGCAACCCGCCTCAGTTCCAGCGCCCGGCGGATTCATCACCGCCCCGGCCTGATCACGCCGAAGCACTACCACGCGCTTCAGGAGACCCCTCTGTGACGGAAGGGGCATCCCCCAGGGATGAATTCAAGGATGATCGAGAGGATTAATTCACCTGTGCCCTAACCGAGCATCCCCATTTCCAGCCCATAAGCCGCCGCACCCATCAGGCCGGCTTTGGCATTGAGGATGACACGGACAGGCATCCTTTCCAGCAGAGACGAGAAACGCCCCTTGCGCAAAAACGCCTGCATAAAACGACCATCATGCAGCGCGGGCAGGATGCGCAGGGGGATGCCACCTCCCAGGAACACACCGCCTGTCGCCAGCACCTTAAGCGCCATGTTGCCCGCTTCTGCGCCCAGCACCGAGACAAAGATTTCCAGGGTACGCAGACAGATTTCGCTGCTGCCATCCAGCGCCGCGTTGACAATGACCGGGGTATCATCTTCTGCGCTGGCAATCTGGGTGGCCAGCCAATCCGGCTCTGTCGCGCGCCCGGTGTCCTTGAGGAAGGCGTAAATATTGGGGATGCCCATGCCCGAGCAAACCCATTCATAACTCACATGGTCAAAGCGCCCCATAAGATAACGCAGCAGTTCGATCTCGGTTTCGTTGGAAGGGCCAAAATCGGTGTGGCCGCCCTCTGAGGGACAGGCCAGATAATGTGTGCCATCCCACACCAGATAACCCTCGCCCAACCCGGTGCCGGGCGCGATGACCGCAATCGCGCCATCCGAAGCTGGCCTGCCTTCGTTGATGGTCGCCAGGTCTTCGGCCTCAAGCTGCGGGACGGCATTCGCAATCGATTCGAGATCATTAAGCAGGTGAACTTTTTCCAGGTTGAGTGCCGCGCTTAGCTCAGTCTCATCCATCTCCCAGGGCAGATTGGTCGTTTTGACATGCCCATCTACCACTGGCCCGGCTACTCCAAAAGAGCCCCAGGTCACACCATAATCGACCCGCCGCAAAAATTCCTCGGCGATAGCCTGTAGGCTGGGGTAGTCATCACTGGCAAAGGTGGCTTCGACCAGCGGTACACGCGGCCCCTGGTCAGGCGAGTAGATCGCAAGGTTGGTCTTTGTTCCGCCAATATCCCCGGCCAGCAGCATAATTGCATCCTTTATTCCACCAAAATTATCAGTGTCATTATAACCAGATGGTGAAAAGCTGCCCAACCACGATGGACTGCAAAAAAGCCATAGGAGCGGCCCTGATGTCGGACGCAGTGGCAGGTACACTCTCATAGCACAACATGCACGAACTGGCTACACTACACCGTTGCTTTCTTAAGAAATCTTCAAGCCACAGGAGTTAGATTTATGTCTGAAGATATTGTACGTTTCGAGCTGCCACAAACCGAGATTCCGCGTCATTGGTACAACATTCAGGCCGATTTGCCACGCCCGCTGCCGCCCGTGCTGCATCCCGGTACGCACCAGCCCATCGGCCCTGACGACCTCGCCCCGCTGTTCCCGATGGCACTCATCATGCAGGAAGTAAGCCGGGAACGGTATATCGAAATTCCCGACGAGGTACGAGAGATTTACAAGTTGTGGCGGCCTACCCCGCTGCTGCGTGCCCGGCGGCTGGAAAAAGCACTGGATACCCCGGCACACATTTACTACAAATACGAAGGCGTATCCCCCAGCGGCAGCCATAAACTGAACACGGCTACCCCGCAGGCGTTTTACAATAAGCAGGAAGGCATTCTTGGCCTGACTACCGAAACTGGCGCGGGCCAATGGGGCACAGCGCTGGCGCAGGCCTGTAATTTCTTCGATCTGGAATGTTATGTCTATATGGTCAAAATCAGCTACCAGCAGAAGCCCTACCGCCGCGCCATTATCCAGACCTTCGGCGCACAGGTGACCGCCAGCCCCAGTGATACGACGCAGGCCGGACGAACCATTCTCGACAAAAACCCGGAGAGTACCGGTTCACTGGGTATCGCCATCAGTGAAGCGGTGGAGGCAGCAGCTACCAGCGGCGGCAAGTACAAATATGCGCTCGGCTCGGTGCTGAATCATGTGCTGATGCACCAGACGGTGATCGGTCAGGAGGCACTCAAACAGCTTGAGCTGGCCGGGGAGTACCCCGATGTGGTGATCGGCTGCGCGGGTGGTGGCAGTAATTTCGCGGGAATCGCGCTGCCCTTTGTGCAGGCCAACCTTACCGAGGGCAGGAAGACCCGCATCATCGCGGTGGAGCCTGCTGCCTGCCCCAGCCTGACGCGCGGCAAATATGCCTACGACTTTGGTGATACTATCGGCATGACCCCGCTGGTCAAGATGTACACACTTGGGCACGATTTTGTACCTGCACCGCTGCACGCAGGCGGCCTGCGTTATCATGGTATGGCGAGCGTCGTCTGCGAACTCTATGACCAGGGGTTAATCGAAGCACAGGCTATCCCGCAGTTGGAGACCTTCAAAGCGGCGTTGCAGTTTCTGCGTGCGGAGGGCATTGTCCCTGCACCAGAACCTTCTCACGCCATCGCAGGCGCGATCAATGAGGCGCTGGCCGCCAAAGCCGCAGGCGAGAAGCGTGTGATTCTGTTCAATCTGTGTGGGCACGGGCACTTTGATATGAGCGCCTATGATGCTTACCTGGGCGGCACGCTGACCGATTATGAATATCCCCAGGCGGAGATCGACGCGGCACTGACCGCACTGCCGCAGATTTAGAAATCAGGTGTCAGAGGTGAAGTGGGCGCAGGCTGCTGCGCCCATTGTTTAGGCCGGGGCGTATTCCCGCCGCAGCAGCCCGAACTGCTTAATATCCACGAAACGCCCATGCTCCCAGCAGCTCTCGCGCCACAGCCCTTCAAAACGAAAGCCACATTTGAGCATCACCCCCTCCGAGGCCAGATTGCCATCGGTACAATCCGCCTGAACCCGGTGCACATCCAGGTGCTCAAAGCACCAGCCCAACACAGCGTGGGTGGCTTCCGTCGCAAAGCCCTGCCCCCACTGCGCAGACACGATATGATAGCCAATATCCACATGACGATTCTCGCGATCCCAGGCATAAGTCCCACATGTGCCGATGAGATCATTCCTGCCATGCAGGGTAATACCCCACTGCACCGCTTCATGCCGCTCATAATTTTCGGCGAACCAGTGGAGTAGATCGAGCGCCTTTTCGTGGGTGTCCAGTGGAGGTTGGTTGAGAAAGCGCAGCATCTCCGGTGTACCAAAGATCGTCATAAGTGCTGCGGTATCCTCTGGTGTAAGCTGGCGCAGGTGCAGGCGGTGCGTGGTTAGTGTGGGAAAAGCTGAAAAATCAAAAACTTTGCTCATCCTTCATACACCCTCTTGGGACTGTTTTAACCATTTTGCACCGTTCTGAACTTATGTACAAGGGTTAAAAAGTGGGCTATGGCATGCCTGTAAGATGCGTAATCTGCTAATCTGGTTTATTATCGGGTTATTGATGAAACAGATGGTAAAAATTTATGCAGCCGCGTGTATTTATTAGTTACAGTCGGGCCGATGAAGCCTTCGCCCGGCGCATGGCCTCCTCGCTGGCCGAGACAGGCATGGATGTCTGGATTGACCTCGAAGACATTTCTGTCGGCATGAAGTGGAGCAGCGCGATTCAGCAGGGGTTAGATGCTGCGGATGTGATGATTGTTATCATCTCGCCGGAGTCGATGGCTTCACACAATGTTGAGGACGAGTGGCAGTATTTCCTCGACCACAAAAAGCCCGTCGTGCCCATCCTCCTGCGCCCGGCAAAGGTACATTTTCAGCTCAATCGCATCCAGTATGTCGATTTTCATAATCAGAATTATCATCATGCACTCAGCCAGCTTTACGGCGAGTTTCAGCGGCGGGGAGTGAGACTGGAAAACGCCCCCAATGCCCTTGAGCGGCCCCCTGTTTCCCATGTCGTGCCAGAACCCGTGCCGCCAGGGTCACAGTCCCCCACCTTTGTGCCGCCTTCCCGTACTTCCCGCAGCACACCTGCTGAAGGGCAGCCTGCTGTCGAGCCCTTTCGTGCTTCCAGACAGCAGCAGTACCGCGGCATCGTTGGCCCAGGTACACGAACTTTCATCATCGGCGGGGTAATCGCGGCGGTGGCATTGGTGGTGATCGGTGCTGGTGTGTTGTATGGCCTGCTGAACACACGCCAGCAGTTGGGAGATGTGGCTACCCAGATCATTATCGCTACTGAGACTTTTGCGGCGGTGGTGCCGACTAGCGCCGCACCTCTCCCCACACACACGGATACGCCACCGCCCGTCCCCACTACTGCACCACTGCCCACTCAGGTGCGGCTGGGACTGCCCGGCAATCCGGTCATACGCAATGGTGATTGGCGGCCTGCCTATGGTACAGGGGCACTGGAAGGCATGGTGCTTGTCCCGGCGGGCACCTTTGTAATGGGGGGCAGTTCTGATCAGTTGCAGGCCG
>JBGSXK010000566.1:0-5293 GCA_041751455.1 Anaerolineae bacterium | reverse complement strand
AAGCCTAAAGGTAAATACTGGCTTCAGGTTTGTACCGATCTGCCCTGCGCGCTGCGCGGAGCAGATGAATTTCACAAGCAGCTCAAGGAATACCTCGGTGTAGAAGAGGGTGGTACGACTACAGATGGCATGTTCACGGTGGAGCATGTCATGTGCCTGGCCGCCTGCGATAAAGCCCCTATGCTCCAGTGCAATTTTCACTTTGTGGAAAATCTGGACATGGACAAAATCAAGGCCAAAATCGAGGAATGGCAAGCAGAAGCCGCTAATGGACAGGCCAAGAAGTAGACGGGAAGAGATGGAGTGTAAGAAATGTCCTTGAACATTATTTACCGCGAAAAAGATATTCCCGACATTCACAACTTTGATGTGTACATGAACAATGAGGGTTGGGAAGCGTTTAAGACAGCGGTTGGCATGAAACCGTCAGAAGTTATTGATATTGTGAAGGCTTCCGGCCTGCGTGGACGGGGTGGTGCCGGTTTTCCCGCTGGCGTGAAGTGGAGCTTCATCCCTCAAAGTGAGCCGGTGAAGTATGTGGTGGTCAACGCCGACGAAAGCGAGTCCGGTACATTCAAAGACCGCCAGATTATGGAGAATAACCCGCACCAGTTGCTCGAAGGCGCGATGATCTGTGCCTACGCTATCCAGGCCACCGCCGTCTATATCTACCTGCGCGGCGAGTTCTGGGATGTGGCGCATGAGCTGGACAAGCACATCGAAAAAACCTACGAAGCGGGCTTTGCGGGCGAAAATATCCTGGGTACGGGCTGGACATGCAATCTGTATACCCATCTGGGCGCGGGCGCATATATTTGTGGTGAGGAAAGCGCACTGCTCAACAGCCTCGAGGGTCAGCTCGGCCAGCCGCGTGTGCGGCCACCGTTCCCGGCACAGAAGGGAGGCGGCCTCTATAAAGAGCCTACCGTCGTCAATAATGTCGAGACTCTGACGAACGTTCCCTGGATTATCCGGCATGGCGCAGACGAGTATAAGAAGATCGGCACCGAGCAAAGTACAGGTACGAAGGTGTTTTGCGTCAGTGGGCATGTGAAGAACCCCGGTAATTATGAACTTCCGCTGGGGGCGACCTTCCGTGAACTGCTCTACAATTATGCAGGTGGCCCCCCCGAAGGTCGCAGCTTTAAGGCAATCTTGCCTTCAGGTGGCTCTGGTCCCATTGTCCGTGCCACCGACGAAGTGCTGGACACGAAGCTCACTTACGAGGACATGCAGAAAATCGGCACGATCCTCGGCTCAGCTTCTGTGATTGTCATGGATGACACGGTGGATATTACCTGGGTGGCCTCCAAGGCCATCAAGTTCTTCAAGCACGAAAGCTGTGGTAAGTGTACCCCTTGCCGTGAAGGCACTTACTGGCTGGATAAAGTCGTGGATCGTATTCTGGCAGGCGAGGGTACGCCGGATGATGTGAAGCTGATTGACAACGTGGCGAAGAATATGGCAGGGGTGACCCTGTGCGCGTTGGGCGATTTTGCTGCGAACCCGATCATCTTTACTATTAAGAACTTCCCGGAAGATTTTAACCAGCACGTGCTGCCCAAAGAAGTGGAAGAAGCAAAAGAACCCGCCAAACGCCCGGCAGGCAGTAAAACGGGTGGCGCGCAGCGTCAACGGCAGCCCGCCGCAGAGGCCGGGGATTAATCCATGATGCAGGACGAAACGCCTGTCCCCGGCGAAATGGCCGAAGCGGCCAACCCGGAGGCAGATGTTCCGCCAGAGCCAATAGCATCTGATGTCGGGGGTCACCCCGCAAAGGCGGATGGAACTCCGGATGAAGCCTCGCCCGCCGGGTTTGCAGGTTGGCTGCGGGGTTTGTTTTGGACGCAGGATAATTATTCGCAGCGTCTTGCAGAACTTGACTGGGCGATCAGCTCCGACCCTGAAGCAGTGATGAATTATGTGCTGCGCGGGGAACTCTACAATACGATGGGCGAGTATGAACTGGCAATTGCAGATCTGGAGTGGGCGTTGAAATTGGCTTCCCAACGGGTTGCCAGTGAAGACTGGGGCATTGTGGCCCAGGCGGTGCAGGATCGAGCGCTGCATGGCCTGATGCACGCACAGCGCAGGCTGGCCACCAGAGAGAAGTAAAGGCCTGTGTGCAGAGGCTGAAAGCTGGCGAACTGCTACAGGGTACGGCAGAATAGAACGTCATGATTTACAGAAAAGCTGGCGCTGCGAGGCGCTTTGTGGAGGCTTTTGATGGCGAATACCGTCAAGATTATTATCGACGATAAAGAATATGAAGTCCCCGCCGGGTCTAACTTGGTGGATGCGGCCAAAATCATCGGCAACGATATACCGGTGTTTTGTTATCACCCCAAAATGTCCCCGGTCGGCATGTGCCGTATGTGCCTGATCGAACTAGGCAGTGTCGAGAAAGACCGTGCGACAGGCGAGGTGATGCTGGACGATGCGGGCAACGCCAAAGTGCGTTGGTTCCCCAAGCTGCAAACTGCCTGTACCCAGGTGGTCAGCGATGGCATGGTCGTGCGCACCAACACCAAACAGGTGGACGATGCCCGCCAGAATGTCGTGGAGTTCCTGCTGACCAGCCATCCGCTGGATTGCCCGATCTGCGATAAAGGCGGCGAGTGCCCACTGCAAAACCTCACGATGGCATACGGCCCCGGCAAATCACGCATGTATTTCGATGATAAGATAAACCTGGATAAGCATGTGCCATTGGGCGATCTGATTTTTCTGGATGAGGAGCGCTGCATCCAGTGTGCCCGCTGCATCCGCTTCCAGGATGAAGTGGTGGGCGATGATGTGCTGGCCTTCCATGAGCGCGGACGCAGCCTGCAAATCATCACCCACAGCGACCCCGCCTTCGACTCCTACTTCTCTGGCAACACCACGGATATCTGCCCGGTGGGGGCGCTGACAACCGCCGATTTCCGCTTTGGTGCGCGTCCCTGGGAGCTGACCAATGTACCGAGCATTTGCCCGCACGATGCGGCAGGTTCGAATATCACACTCAGCACCCGGCTTGATCGCGATCATGGCGGACGGGCCATCATCAAGCGTGTCATGCCCCGCCAGAACGAGCAGGTCAACGAAATCTGGATTTCCGATAAAACTCGTTTTGGCCATCACTTCACCCGCAGCAGCGACCGCCTGCAAACCCCACATGTACAGGGATCAAGCGAGTCATGGAATGCTGCCCTGCGTGCTGTGGCCGATAAGCTGAAGGCGGCAGATGGTGATCTCGCGATCATCGCGGGCAGCGGCCTCAGCACCGAGGATATGTGGACACTGCGCCAGCTCGTGACTGGCCTGGGTGGAAATCGCCTGGGGTCATGGCCGCCTACTCATGCCGGTGCTGATCTGGTTGCGCAGGTGGGTGTGGGCAAGGACACCAACTTTGGTAAATTGGGCAAGGGCGACGCGGTGCTGGTCATCGCCAGCGACCTTGAAGAAGAAGTCCCTGTGTGGCGCTTGCGGCTCAAGCAGGCCCATGATCGCGGTGCCTATCTGGTCGTGGCGAATGCCCGCCACACCCGTCTGGCCGATTTTGCCAGCGCCAGTGTACTTTATGAAACAGGCCGCGCCGCTCACTGGCTGAATGACCTCAGGAATGCCGCGCCAGAAGTCGCTGATACCCTGGCTGAAGCCGAAAATCTGGTAATTGTTACCGGTGCGGAAGGCCTTTCGCTGGCAGGCAGTCAGGCGTTGATGCAGGCCGCCGCCGATTTCCTGATCGAAACTGGGCACGTGGGCAAGCCGCAGAACGGTCTGCTTTCCACTTTCCCTGGTCCCAACGGGATGGGACTGTATTATACCGGCTACACCCCGCAGGCCACCCAGGACATTATGGCGAATCCGCCTAAGGTGTTGATTGTGGCGCAGGCAGACCTTATGTCAGACGACCCCGCCGCTGCCACATGGTTAGACAGGGTGGAGACTGTTATCAGCCTGTCGCTGTTTGAAGATGGCGCGACGCTGCGTTCATTTGCTGCGCTGCCTGTTCAGAGCTTTGCCGAGCGTGATGGCACGTTTGTGAATGGCGAGCGGCGTGTCCAGCGCTTCTACACCGCGCAGGGGCCAGTGGGCGAGGCGCTCCCGGCCTGGCTGATCGCTGCCCGCCTGGGTGAAATCCTGGGACAGGGCAAGGCAAGAATGTCTGCGGCAGCGGTGATGCTCGACATCAGCAGGAGCCTGCCGGAATTTGAAGCTATGCGTTACAAGGAACTCGCCTATGTCGAGCCGCAGTTCCCTATCATCGGCGATGATGTCTATTACGGTGGCACTGCCTACCAGAATACAGGTGGCCTGGGTGTGCAGATTGCCACCGCAGCAGATCGCGGTGAGGCTGTGAGCATGGGCGTGGTGCAGTTGCCTGAAGCTCAGAAAGTTGGCAAGGGTAAGCTGCTCATCCTGCCTGTCACCCGCCTCTATAACCGTGAACGCACTTTCCAGCCTAGTGTGGACGACATCATGCATCCACGTGTGGCCGATCCTTATGTGGAACTCAACACCCACGACGCAAAGAAGCTGAATATCCACAACGGCGATACTGTAGAAGTGGCTGCGGGCGATGGGTTAGTGGTGCAGGTCAGGGCACAGGTCAACGACAGCGCCCCCCAAGGCACGGCCATTCTGCCCCGGCACCTGACGACCACCGCCGTGCCCATGACTCTCACAGTGGGTGAAGTCAGCAAGGTGAGCGAAGCGTTAGCAGTTAAAGGCTGAATCTGATGATTATCGACCTCGTAAAACGCATTTTGCCGACTGTCCTGCTGGTTATCGCCCTCGCCCTGACCGCCCTGACGGTGATTGGGGTACTGGGCGCGCCGCTGGATGCGATTACCAAGCTGTTTATTTTCGTGCTTCTGGGCATCCCGCTGGCGATGATCCTCACCCGCACCTATCCGTTGATAGCGAGTATCATCCTGCTGGTGCTCACACCGCTGATCTTCGTGCTGGTCAACTGGGCCGCGATTTTCGCCTTCCTGGATGGCTCACTGAGATTCGTCTTTGAACCTGCCACGCGCAGCATCAATGTCATTCAGTGTGGCGCGGATGCTGGCTGTTCCACGCTTTACCCGATTGTCTTTTCGGCGCTGCTGTTCTTTGTTGTGCTCACCAGCTTCGCTTACACCACGCTGCTGGAGCGTAAACTGCTGGCATGGTTGCAGCATCGCGTAGGGCCGAACCGTGTGGGGCCGGGTGGTTTTCTACAACCCGCCGCCGATGGGGTGAAGCTGATCTTTAAAGAAGATATTATGCCCGCCCAGGCGGATCGCCCGGTTTACCTGCTGGCACC
>JBGSXK010000565.1:0-3602 GCA_041751455.1 Anaerolineae bacterium | reverse complement strand
TGCCTTTGAGAATCTGCCCGAAGACTTCCTGATCATGTGAAGGCAGGCCGGTCTGCGGGTCGCGGGCATGGATATGCACCGCAGTCGCGCCAGCTTCGGCACAGGCGATAGCATCGGCGATAATCTCCTCCGGGGTGAGCGGCAGGTGAGGGGTCTGGGTGGGCACGGTCATGGCTCCGGTCAGCGCGGCAGTCAAGATCACTTTGCTCATGGAGGCTTTCCTCGAAACATAAAAGTGTTGATTAATGTTAACTCATTACTCTTAAGCCGACACTTTCTACTTTATGCCCTCCATGATCGTTGTTCAACCCTTGCCCCACCCGCCGCCGCCCGGAGTCTCGATCATGACCACATCGCCCGCGCTGACCTGCATGGTATACTTTCCGCTTACGATGTCCTGCTGCTCTCTTTTTCCTTTTTGCGAAGGGGATGTGCTTTGAGAGGTCTTTCTCATCACTCGGTTCATCCCTTTCGCGCCCGATTTACCACCGTTCAGGCCGTAGGGTGAATAAATCCGCCGCTCGCTGTTGAGCGTGATCGTCGCTGGGGCGAGGAACTGGTACACCCGGCGCACCCCGTCCCCGCCGCGATGCTGCCCCGCGCCTCCGGAAGCCTCGCGCAGCGCGTACTCAGTCACGCGGACAGGCAGTGCATATTCCAGCGCCTCCACCGGGGTGTTACGGGTGTTGGTCATATGGCTGTGCCGCCCGCTCAGGCCATCCCCCTGCGGCCCTGCGCCATGCCCCCCGGCAATGGTTTCATAATAGACGAACTGCTGCCCGTTGAGCAGGCCGCCAAAGGTGAAGTTGTTCATCGTGCCCTGGCTGGCGGCGGGGATGCGTCCCGGCAGGGCCTTCGCCAGCGCGCCCAGCACTACATCGGTGATGCGCTGACCAGTTTCGGTATTGCCAACGGCCACCGCCGCTGGAAAATCCGGGTTGAGCAGGCTGTGCGCTGGCGTAATAATGGTCACAGGCTGGAAGCAGCCATGATTGACCGGCACATCATCCTCAGCCAGCAGGCGCACGCAGTACCACGTGGCGGAGCGTACAATCGCCTCTACTGCGTTCAGGTTGCCTGCCACCTGGGATGCGCTCCCGGCAAAGTCTACCGTCATCTGCGCACCTTTTACGGTGATCGTGGCTTGAATGGGGATGCGAAATTCGCGCTGACCGTCACCTTCCAGCGCATCCTCGAAACTGTACACGCCGTCGGGAATATCTGCGATAACTGCCTCAGTCATACGGCGTGAATACTCCAGCAGTGCCTCAGCATGTTCCGCCACCAACTCAACGCCATGTTCGATCATCAGTTCCCGCAGGCGGCGTGTCCCCACGCGATGCGCGGCCAACTGCGCTTCCAGGTCGCCCAGGCGTTCCTCCGGTGCGCGGCTGTTCGCGGTGATGAGCGCCAGCGCGCCATCGTTAATCCACCCGCTGTACATCAGCTTCAGCGGTGGAATGATGATGCCTTCCTGGTACAGCTCGGTACTCAGTGGCAGCGACCCCGGCGACATACCGCCGACATCGGCATGATGCGCGCGGCTGGCGACAAAGTAGGCCAGGTCGCCCCCGGCGAACACCGGCGAAACCATCGTAATATCGGGTAGATGCGTTCCCCCACGATAGGGGTCATTGAGGACAATCACATCGCCTTCCTGAAACGACTCGAACGCCTGCACCGCGTACTCCACCGACGCAGGCATACTCCCCAGATGCACCGGGATGTGCGCCGCCTGCGCGATCATCCGCGCCTGCCCGTCGAACACGGCGCAGCTAAAATCGAGCCGTTCCTTGATGTTGGGGCTGAAGCTGGCGCGTTGCAGCGTCACGCCCATTTCCTCCGCCACACTGGCGAAGAGATTCTTGAAGACTTCCAGGGAGATCGGGTCTACGGGCATTGGGGCCACCAAGCGAAATTTCTAAAGACAGGTAAATCGAGAAAATGGTATGGTTCCTTATCGTCTATTCCCATAAAGTAAAGTCGATTAGGTGTTTCATAAGTGTTAAATGCTATTTCCGTCCACTCAGGGGATATAGCAGATAAAAATACTTGCTCATGGAAATTTTCAGTAAACTTCGTGATCACCCCATTTTCAGGGTTTAATACCAAAATATCCTTAGAATCTGAAAACATCAGTTTATCTTCATCCGGCGATAATTGAAGCATATTCAGCATAGTGACTCGGTCTATTAAACGCCGCACTTCGCCAGTTTCAAGATCAAAGGATTCAATCGCATATTCTGGACCACCTGGATACTTTCGAAAAATCAGAATTTCCGCTATATCCGACAACCATACTAAACGGACAGGGGCGAATGGTGCATTAAAATAATCAGCATTATCTGTCTGAAAATTTACAAGCTTATGTACATTACCATTCTTAGGAGAGAGAACATTAACATTCCAAGTGGATAAACCTGGATTCATACCTGTACCAGTAGATGTAAAGACAATAAACTCACTATTGGCAGACCAGGTCAACCAATATAAATTTGTCTGGTCATAGTGACGCAACATTTGACTTTCTGTATCCATCACCACAATTTTGAAATTATCTTCAAATGCAAGATAGCGACTATCTGGCGACCATGCTGGATAGTAATTATGGACAGTCGAAGCGGATTGAGAAAGATTGGTTGTTGAACCAGTAGTAACATTCAGGAGGTATAGGTCAGACGATCCCTGACTTTCGGATACAAAGGCCAAAAACCTGCCATCTGGTGACCACGTAGGTTCATAATCCTGGGCATAAGCATTATTAGTTAGGTTTAATAATTCCCCTGTGACAAAATCCACCGAGTAAATCTCATAATCGCCTTGATAATTTGATTCCACTGTCAGCATAGGCTCACACTCAGCCTGAGTATTTAGAAAAAAGGTGGATATCCAGAAGATACTTATTGACCACAACACTATATTTATCACCTTCGATAACTTCACCTTTAAACCTTTAATACGGCTTTGCGCCAGATCATCCCACATTTTTATGAGGTAGCGAGAACCCAAACGTCTCTACCCCGTGAAGTTCGTTGGACTGTTCCAAAATCATCCGCTCCAGACGAAGCAGTGTCGGTCCATCATAATAGCGATGTCCACAGTTGCGGCATACCCGTGCCGGAACATTCTCAAAGATGTACCAGCGCCCGTTTCGCTTCATGGTCAACGCCACTAAACGCTCAATCTGTTCCTGGTCGGTATCGCAGAATTGGCATTGGTTTATCAGTGATAGGATTTATACAGTTCACCCTTAACCGGATTCAAACTTTTACCTGTTTTACGCCTGTTTTACAGGAAATACGCAATTGAAGTGCGTAACCCCTGATTCATTCACTCCATCATGTTTTCAAAGTCGCCAGCATCGACCCAATCTGCGCCGCTGCCCACTAGGCCGGATTGCAGTATCTCGCCTGCGGTCAGCCCTTTGAAATCGAGATATTCCGCCAGTTCTTCGGGGGAAATCGGCGTGTCTACCCCTTCAACAGGCACTTCCAGCCGCACCTCGCCATCGGTCACGTTGTCCGGCAGGTCATAAATCAACTGCCCATCCTTGATATAGCCCTTGATCGTCACGTAGTTCACCGCCATCGCTGCCACCTCCA
>JBGSXK010000564.1:0-2268 GCA_041751455.1 Anaerolineae bacterium | reverse complement strand
GAAGTGGTGGCGACCTACCTGGATGACACGCCTGCGATCCCGGAGGTTTACAACCTGACGCAGCAGCCCAATATTATCGCCGTGCCGTTTTTTCTGGCGCTCGGCTCCCACACAACAATTGATGTACCGGGGGCACTGGGGCTGCCGCCGGGCGCAGTGCAGGGCAGGATACAGGAGCGACAGGTCTTTTATACTGAACCAGTAGGCACGGAAGATGCCCTGGCGGAGGTCGTGCTGGAACTGGCACGCGAAGCTGGGGCGGTGCTGCATCCGGCGCGTTCCGGTACGGCGTGGGATTGTTTTCCGGCAGCAGGGCGCGACAGGCTGGTGGAGACAGTGCAGCGTGAAGGCAGTCTGTTATTCGGCCAACTGTGTCTTACACCTACAGAAGTCATGCTGGATGGTGATGTGAGCGCAAAACAGGATTTTGCCGACCCAGCATCACTACGCGCACATATCCGTGAAAATCCATTTCGCCCTCTGGCGACTTCACATGATTTACCCGGCGGCTGGCGTGTCACGATAGATAACCCGTCGCTGCTCTGTGCGGTGGTGGAGACAATCTATCCCAGCGCAGCGGCGGATTGGGCAGCACAACAGGCGGGGCAGTTTGAGGCCGTCCCTCTGGAAAGCACACTTGCGCGGCAGGTGGGGGCGTTTCGGACATTGGCGGGCTTTGATCACGCGGCAGAAGTTGTCACGCAGTTATGCGGGCGCTGTGTGCGTCATGCTACCTGGTTCTATCACGTATCCCCCTCGGGGTCGCTGCCCTGTGCAGAAGCCTGTAACACCTGGCTGAGCATGGCGAAGGATTGGGAAAATGATGATTAACAGCACAGTAGAGGCCAGTTCGTCCTGTGCCCCTCCACAGGAAATCCCTCAATGACACTGATGGGCAAAGTCTATCTGGTAGGCGCTGGCCCTGGTGATCCGGGCCTCATCACCGTTAAGGGGTTAGCGCTGCTGCGGCAGGCCGATGTGGTGCTGTATGATCGCCTCGCGCCGCCGGAACTGCTGCGCGAGACAGGCCCGCAGGTCGAGCTGATCGACGTGGGCAAGCAGCCGGCCAGAGAGCGCTTTGATCAGGCCACGATCAACACGCTGCTGGTTGAAAAAGCACGCGCAGGCTTGCAGGTGGTGCGCCTGAAGGGTGGTGATCCGTTTGTTTTCGGGCGTGGGGGCGAGGAAGCACTGGCCTGCTATGCAGCCGGTGTTCCGTTTGAGGTTGTGCCGGGAGTCAGCAGTGCCATCGCCGTGCCCGCTTATGCTGGTGTGCCCGTGACCCATCGCCAGCTTGCCCGCTCCTTCACTGTATTTACCGCCCATGAAGACCCGGACGACCCGGCTACCGCTCTGGATTATGGCGCGCTGGCGAGGCTGGATACGCTGGTGGCACTGATGGGAGTGAAGCAGTTGGCGCGGCTGGCCGCGAAGCTGCAAGAGGCGGGGATGTCGCCAGAGACCCCGGCGGTCTGCATTGAGTGGGGCACCACCGAGCACCAGCGGGTGATCGAAGGGACACTGGCAACACTGCCTGCTCTGGCTGCTGCCGCTCATATCCAGCCACCCTCAACCGTCGTCATCGGTGCGGTGGCAGCGCTGCGTGGCGCAGGGCTGGATTGGCTGCCCGCTGTGTTGTAGTGCCCGCAGCAGCGCACCTCATCCCTGTCTTATGCGTACTGCAATTCAAACGAGTATGCTATCCTTAAGCCTGAACCTCAATCATTAGGGGAAATATCCCCCGCGCATCAGGCTACAATAGATAATGTAGCGACCAATCACAGGAACAACCATGCGACGCGGAACAATAATCTTCATTCTGTTTGTCCTGATTGCGGCGGTCATCGTGGGCGCAAGCCAGTTTTTGCGCTCGCAGCCGCCGGTAGAATTTACTGTCGCGGTGAACCCGCTGGCCGCAGAATGGGTGCGCGAGGCGGTCAATGCCCTCAACGACACACAGCCTGTCGTCAGTGCCACCCAGCGTATCCAGTTTAATGTGCAGGTGGTCGATGATCTCGCGGTGTGGCTGGGAAACGCAGGCTGGACAGCCGAAAACCACCCCGCCGCCTGGATTCCGTCCTCCAGCACCTCAGTCACCTACAGTGAGCGTTATACGATTCACACATCCTCCCTGGCGCGGACTCCACTGGTGTGGGGTGGTTATGCCAGCCGTGTGGAAGTGGCGACAGACCAGGGCGCGCAACCATTTGATTGGGCGGCGGTGCAGCGTGTGGCAGCGGGTGAATCGTGGACGAATGCAGGCGGCCC
>JBGSXK010000563.1:0-2955 GCA_041751455.1 Anaerolineae bacterium | reverse complement strand
GGAAATCACGCTTCAGTGGGTGGTAAGTGGCCTCGCCGCCATTCATAAACTAACAGCACGAAGAACACCACCGCCAGCACCAACATGAATATTCCCGCTCCTGTAACCCCTGTAGCAACATTGTCCCAGCCGTAGGCGGAGAGAAGGTTTCCTCTAAGGTTATTTCCTGTCAACAGCGTGTTGCGGAGATTTGTGACTGCTGTTAACTCTGCCTGTGCTTCTTCAAGGGCATCCTCGTCACCAGCTTCCGTGGCCGCGGCCACCGCTGCTCTCAATTCACGCTGTATTCCGCCCAAGGTTGCATAGGCAGCATCTGGATAGCCTGCCCCCTCGGCTGCCTCGCGCATGTGCAAGCCTATGTACTCGGAGTAAATCTGAGCCTGGTTGCCCGTCGTGAGTGTTTGTCCGGCATTCTCAACGATGCCAGGTATCTGCCGTTCCTCATCGGAAAGCCCGCCTTCTGGCGTAAAAGTGATCTGCTGGCTTGCCAGTTCGTTACGGATATTATCCTGGATGAACCGACCCAACCCTAATGCAGTGCCCCCCACCACCAGGGCACCAATGCTGAGGGTGAGCCAAAGTAAGAGCACTCTGGCCCACATTGCTGCCGAAAGCCGATGGTTCAGGTACTTCATGAGGTTCCTCCTGTGGGTTGTATCTCAGGTTGCCATAAATTCCACCATAATTATACTGCGGCGCACCTGATTTCCAACTTTCTGTGCATCCAGGGTAATCGCATCAAAATCAATGCTTAGATTCAGCAGGTCATGGTGGGTCATAGGGCGCAGCACGCTGCGCCCCTACAGAGATTTTCGGCAGTGTTGAGGGAGCTGTTACGCCATGACCGAGATTTCGCTGGTGTCGGCTTCTTCTTTCGCTTCCGCTTGGGTGAAGTAGGGAGAATAGGACTTGTGACCCATCAGGCGGCCTACCAGCGCCAGCACTGCGAACAGCCGCTTCTGGACTGCCGCCGGAATCCCGGCCACGAGCATATGGTCGGTGTAGTGGTGGAGCACGACGGCCATGAGGAAGGGGCTGGGCTTGCCGTTTTTGTCCAGTTTGCCCGCGCGGGACGTGGCCGCGAGGGTCTCGAACATCTCTTCCCAGCGCAGGGCGGGTTCAAATTCGAGTCGAAATTCAAGATTTTCTGTGTCTGATGGATTAAACCAGGTGTGCGGTGTGCCCGCAGGGATGATGAGGGTGTCGCCCGCACGGTATACGTGGGTTTCACCATCGATGGTGGCTTGCATTACCCCGCTGGTGATGTAGAAACGCTCCTCCTGCACCGGGTGGATGTGCATGGGTGCGGCCTTTGCGCCGCCGCCCGGCGCGGTAATCATATCCATCTCCAGCAGCCTGCCGCCTGTATCCGCCGCCAACTGGCGGAAGATGAAGGTTTCGCCTGTCTCGACGCTGGTCATGGGTACGTTTTTGACAATCATTGTCTGTATATCTCCTGTAACTGCTTACAGGGGACATCTTATGGCAGGCCGCGCATGCGATCATCCAGCAAAGGCATGGGGTTTTATTCCGCCTTTTGATGGAATGAACGGCACGCTTATCCTCTTATCATGTTTCCCTGAGATAATTGCTTTGCTCTATGGCTGGCTTGAAACACGACAGAGGGAGGCGTCAAAATGACATGGATACGACGGATTTTGATTGGCCTGCTGGTGACGGTGGTGCTGCTGGTCGCGGGGCTGGCCGGCGTGGTCGCCCTGGAGATGGCGTTTGGGCAAAAAGCCACCGATTTTACCAATGTGAGCTATCTGGGTGATGAGGGCGTGACGCTGCATGGTTATCTGGCGCAGCCGGAAGGCGCGGGTGCGTTCCCGGCGGTGCTGATGGTGCATGAGTGGTGGGGGCTGAACGGCGAAATCACTGAGATGGCCGACAGGTTGGCGGAGGAAGGTTATGTCGTGCTTGCGCCGGATACTTACAGGGGTGAAACCACGACTCTGATGCCGCGCGCGCTGTACCTGCGCGTCTCTACGCCGGAAATACAGGTGAATGATGATATGTGGGCGGCCTATGCTTATCTGGCCGGACTGGATAACGTGGATCTAGAGCGGATTGCGGTGCTGGGTTTCTGTTATGGCGGTGGGGTCGCGCTGCGGCACGCCGTGGACAACCCGGCTGTCGCCGCGACGATCAATCTGTATGGCAGCAGGGTGAACGACCCGGCGGCGCTGGGCGCACTGCTGGAAAGCGGCGCGCCGCTGCTGGGCATCTTCGGCGCGGAGGATACACAGATTCCACTGGCGGAGGTGGCGGCGTTTGAGGCGGCGCTAGACTCTGCTGGCATCCCGCATACCGTGACTGTGTACGAGGGCGTGGGTCATGCTTTCGTCAACCCGGAAAGCATAGACGCGGGCGGCGCGGCAGCGGCAGCCTGGACGGAAATCCTGGCGTTTCTAGCGTCGGCATTACAGCCTGCTTAAAAATCCGACTTACAGCACTTTCCGCTTGCGCCACTCCTGCCACCGTAATATAGTATGCAAGGATGGCTGACGGGGACAATGGCGGATGCGGGACGAATTGCAGCCCGTGATTGCGGCGCTGAAGCGGGGCGATAAACGGCGGGCACAGGCATTGCTGCGCCCTCTGCTGAAAACACCGACAGCGGACACATTATATTATGCCTCTCAGGTGTGTAAACCGGCTGTGGCAGAAGATTATCTGCTGGCGGCGCTGGAACATGACCCACAGCATCGCAAAGCCCAGGCACGTCTCGCCCGGCTGCGCCGGGAAGCCGCCCAGGCCGTGCCGGAATTTATCACCAGCGCGCCGATGGGGGATGTGCTGCCTCCGCCTGATCTGCTTGTGGCGCAAAAGCCCCTGCCTGCCGTCCCGCTTGGCCTGACCGAAGCTGATCTGCCCCCGCTGAAAAGCGTGCGCCGGGGCAGACCGCGCAGTGGGCTGACACAGCTTGGATGCGGGGCGGCTTTACTGCTA
>JBGSXK010000562.1:0-18091 GCA_041751455.1 Anaerolineae bacterium | reverse complement strand
ATCATGTTTTGTTCCCTATGCACTTATCTAGGTCAGGGGTAAAAAACCCGCTGAAGCGAATTGTTTTCAGCCACCTTCGGGCGGCTTTTGGGACAGCCACAGACTTTAATGTCTTACAGGCCGTGCAGTTCCGGGCGGTAGGACAGCCCGGCCTGATGGGTGCGTGATGACTGCTGCAGGCGTGTCCCCAGGTGTACCAGTGCCACACCCATGCCTGCCAGAAGGCGCTGGTGCAGTTGGGGGGCGTACAGGCCGCTGGCCCTGAGGAAGCGCTGTTTGGCTGCTTCACGCAGTGCTTCATTGCGGTGTTCCTGTAATTCATAAGTGACACGATCATAGTGGTGATACATCGTCAATTTTCCTCTCAGGCGAACTCGGCATCCAATGCCTGTAATGTCTCTGGACGCAGCAAGCGCCGCAGATTTTGCTTGGCGTGGAACAGCCGGGACTTGATGGTGCCAATGCTGGTTTCCATCGCCGCCGCGATCTCGTTGTAAGTCAGGCCTTCCTCAGAGAAGAGGATGAGTGCCTGCCGCTGAAGTTCTGGCAGTCGTTCCATCGCCTCACGGACTTCCAGTTGGATCAACAGCCAGTGCGCGGTTTCATCGGGGGCTTCGCCGTCGTCCGGCAAATTCTGGAATGAAGCGTAAGCTTCGACTGGCTCTTCGTCCAGCGAAACCACTTCATAACGCCCGATCCTCCGCAGTTCATCGTAAGTGCGGTTGCGCACCATGCGATACAGATAGGGACGCACACCCTGCTCCGGTTGGATACGGTGCAGCTTGTGGTGCAGCTTGATGAACACATCCTGCGTGATGTCGTCTTCCGCATCGCTGGTGCCGATAAGGCGGCGGATAAAGCGGCGCACAGGCATCTCTAACTTCAGTATCAGCACCCCGTAGGCTTCATCATCACCCGCCTGCGCCCGTTCCAGGAGGACGGCTTCGCTCAGGTGCAGCAGCGCTGCGGGCGTATCTTCGGTCATGGGGGCTTCCTGGATGGTCATCAAGGCTTTATCTCCCTCGTACATTCAATACTACGGGTGATTTGCGGAGGGTGTTCAAAAATCATATGACGATCGTCGTTAGTTGTCAGCATTCAGGCTCTAAGGAGAAATCATGTACACGATTGCGACATTACATCACCTGCGCCAGCGCCTGGGGCTGGGTGCGGCGGATACCGCTGAAGACATCCGTCTGCTGGCCGCGCTGGAAGCCGCCAGCGCACAGATCGAGACCGCCGCCGGGCGGCGCTTTCAGCCGCGCCAGGTGACGATCCGCCACACGATCAACCCGCGCTACCCGACAGAGTTAGTGCTGGTGGAGGATTTGCTGCAACTGGACGGGCTGATCAACGGCGATGGCAGCAGCATTGATCTGGATCATGTGCTGACACTGCCCGATTCCACACCGGACGGCATCATCGCCGTGCTGCAACTGACGGCGGGGGCAGCTTTCGTCTGGCAGGATACACCGATAAGCGCGGTCAGCGTGGCGGGCCTGTGGGGCTGGCATGACCGCTGGTCACAGGCATGGTACGCCAGCGGCGATACCGTGCAGAACAACCCGCTTAACGGCAGCAGCGCGTCCCTGAGTGTCACCGATGCTGATGGCGCAGACAGCAGTGGGGAAGCGCCGCGTTTTCAGGTGGGGCATCTGCTGCGTATCGAGGAGGAATATCTGCGGGTGCTGGCAGTCAACCCGGCGGGCAATACGCTCACGGTGCTGCGCGCCGCCAATGGCACCAGCGCCACCTCGCATCATCAGGGCACGTCGATTGAGGTTTACCAGCCGCCGCTGGATGTGGAAATGCTGTGCGTGCGTTGGGCGCAGTGGCTCTATAAAGAGCCGGATAATCGCGCTTTCGCCCCTGCGCCCACATCATTGAGCGGTGCGTTGGCCGGGCTGCGCCGGGAGGTCGTGGGGAGTTAGCCATGTGCCCAGTGTCCTGCTCAGGTCTGCCCAGCCGCCCACCCCCGGATATACGCCTCGACTGACCCGCTGAACGCCGCGCTCAGGTCGCCGCCGCGCCGGAGCTGCCCACCCAGTTCCAGCATGACAAAGCCATGAATCAGCGCCAGCAGCCCACGCAGTGCAACCAGTGAGTTCGCCTCGCCGCTGAGTTCGGCCATGAGCGCCTGGAATCGCAGCGCGGCCTGTTCCAGTGCGCTTTCGTCGGGGCGTAGTTCCGGGATGGTGTTGGTGTAGGCCAGCCCATAACTGACAGGGTGCTGGTGGGCAAATGCGCGGTAAGCCTGGGCGACAGCCATCACCCGTGCCTGCGCGTGACCGGGCGTTTCCAGCGCGGGATAAAGCACTGCGAACAACGCGCTGAACGTCGCTTCGTTGACCGCACGCAGCAGGTCGGTTTTGTTTCTGACATAACGATAGAGCGAGGGTGTTTTCACGCCCAGACGCTCTGCCAGGACATTGACCGAGAGCTGTTCTACGCCCTCGGCCTCGATAAGTTCGATGGCGGTCTGGATGACGGCCTCACGGTTGATCCTGCCCGGAAAAGGACTCATACGTGTTGCAGGTGTGTATCTTTAAAGTTGCTGGCGTACTTGAGGCCATAACCGACGGTGCGATCCATGCCGATGTGCGCCAGCCAGACCAGCGCCAGCGACACGCCCAGCGGCCAGCCACCCAACAGGCTCGCCACCCCCAGCGTGATGGGCAGCGCATAGGTATGTATAAGGTTGTAGGCTGTCGCGCCGATGCGTGGATTCACCAGATAACCGATCATGCTCAGGTCGGGTGCGAGCAGCAGCACGATAAAGGCCAGCCATTCACCGCTTTGCTGGCTGTAGAGCGCGATTGCGCCGATAAAGACGACCAACCCTTCCAGGCTCAGCAGCAAACGCGGCTGGCTCATGGATAGGGCGGGTGTGGTTTGTGGTGACTGTGTGGTGCTGGCGATCATGATATTGTCCTTAAAGACTAACAGTATTCACTTACAAGGCTTATACTATTAGTCTTTTCGGGTTTTGTCAAGAGTCTGACCCGAAACTGGCGACGACAGCCTCCAGGATTTCGTAGGGTACGCCCCCGCGATTAAGCTGCTGCCCACCCACCGAGATAAACTGTGGGTTGCCCTTGCCCACGCGGATCATCAGAGTGGGGGTGAACTGTACGCCGAGCATCGTGCCCAGCAGGATGTCACTCCTGTATTGCTCAGCCGTCTGCGCGCAATCCTGTAGCGCATCATAATCCAGCCCTAAACGGTTCGCTATGGTCTGCGCCGTATCATTGTTAAAGCGCCCCCGGCTGCCCAGTTCGTAAAGGACATCATGAGCGACCCAGAAGCCATTTGCCTGCTGCGCTTCGGCACACTCGGCCAACTGTGCGACATAAGGGCCAAAGGTGGGGTCCGCCCCGCTGACGAACATACGATATTCCAGCCGCGCCTGCCCGGTAACCACAAAATCCTCAATAAACTGTTGGATGATCGCGGCATAGGACTGGCAGTGCGGACAGGCAAAATCGGCAAACATCACCAGCGCGAAGGGTGCGTCCGGCTCGCCCAGTAAAAAGCCACCATCTTCCGTCCGTGTCTGCGGGATAGAGTCGTACAGCGCATAGGCGGCGACATCCTGTTCCAGCAGTTCGGGGGCATCTTCAGTCTCGATCACCGCATCCAGCGCGGTGTTCATCGTGCAGGCCGTCGCTAACGTGCTCAGTTCAGCCTGTAATGCCGTCAGTGCGTCCAGCGCATCGCGGTCATCCGTCGCGCTGCCCCGTGCGACGAAATAGCTGCCCAGCGCCGCGTCCACCTGCTGGTTGAGGTCAGCCAGGTCACACGCCTGATGATGGTGATGATCCTGGGCATGGGCGCTCATCCCCAGTGACAGCAGTAAAACACAAAGAAGCATTATTTTCTTCATCAAATTTCTCTCTTTATAGTGAACTTCCGGCGATTGACTGCCCATATTGTACATCAAACAGGAGGATGCCATGCCGTTATTCCGTAGCGCGCTCAGCAATCTGGCCGGGCTGACCGTGCCCGGTGTAAGCCATAACTATGACCTGGCGGCGCTGCCAGACGACCTGAGCCGGGCACAGCTCCCTGCGCTGCTGGTGCTGCCCGGCGAGACCGAGGAGGATGAATTTTTTCGGGAACGTGGGCAGGGCTTCCGGGCGATCGCTTTCAGCCAGGGCGCGCGGACGGTCAGTTATGTGGTCACACACCTGCTGCTGGTCGCCCCGGTCAGCGCCGGAGCAGGGCTGCGCTCCCATCTGCCGGGGCTGATCGACCTGATCGACGAGTATTTCGCGGCATTGAGCGATGATGTCACGCTGGGCGGCGAACTGCTGGAACCGGTGCGTGTGAAGGTCGAGCCGGGCACGTTTGTGCATGGGGATGTAGTGTATCACGGCTGCGCCTTCCGCCATACCTGGCTCATGGAGGTTTAGGTCATGCCGATTACCTATGGTGTTGGTGTGGACGGGAACGACGACGGGGTGATTGAATGGGGCGATTATGCAGGCGGTGATTTCAGCCGCGCCGTGATCGGCCTGGAATGGCAACTGGGGCAGGCACAACCTTATGACAGCGTGGCCGCGCCCAACCGTGCAACGATCACCCTGCGCAACGAGAGCCGCCGCTTTTCGCCGGAGGACAGCGCCTACCCGCTGCAACCGGGCAAAACCGTACAGATCAAAAGTCATGACGGCCTGACGGAGCGAGTGCATTTCACCGGTCTGATCAGCCATGTAGAGCCGCTGCCGGGCGATCAGGGCACACGCACCGCCGTGATTCATGCTCAGAGCGTGGATGCCCAGCTTCGCCAGCACCATGTCCGCCTGCCGCCGCAGATCAACCAACGCGCCGATCAGGTTATTCGGGCCGTGCTGGATAGGGTGCCGCTGCGCCGCCGGGTGCTGCATGGTCGCTGGATTCTGGAACGGGCCGGGCACAGTGAATTGGGGCCGAATACCCGCCTGCCCGATGTGACGGTTGACCGGATGCTGCAAAATGGTAAATCCGTTTTTACTTATGTGGGCGATACCTGGCGCGAGGGCATCCCCGTGCTGGTGGCTATCGCGCAGATCACCGAGGCCGAGCGCGGGCGTTTCTTCATCAGCCGGGAGGGGACGGCGGTCTTTTACAACCGCCATCATCTGTTACTGGACAGCACAGCACAGGCGACCCTGACCGATGATATGACCGGGCTGGATTACGCTTACGGCGCGGAGGTGGTCAGCCGGGTGCAGGTGAACCTGACACCACGCAGCATCGGCCCGGCGGGGACGACCCTGTGGCGGCTGGAGAGCGCGCAGCCACTGCCTGCGGCTTCTGTCCGGCGTTTAACCGTCCGCTTCCGCGATGCCGACAGGCAGCCTGTCGGTGCGCTGAACGTAGCCTACATCAGGCCGCACATCGATTATCAGGCCAACAGCCAACCCAACGGCTCAGGCGTGAATCTCACCGCGCAGGTCACGATCACACTGGTGGAAGTCGATTTCAGCGCGGCGGTGCTGGTACTGATGAACACCAGCCGCCGTGACGCCTTCCTGCTGGCGGGCTTTGAGGTGCGCGGCACCCCTGTCTTGCAGGGCGATCCGTTAAGCGTGGAGCAAATCAACCTGCTCTCCCAGGTCTTCTATGGCTCGAACACAGTTTTGCTCGACCTGCCCGCGCTGGATTCGCTGGAACAGGCCGACCAGATCGCGCGGTTCGAGCTGGCACGCCGTGATACCCCACGCGGCCTGGTGCAGCGGGTGATGTTGGACGCGAAGCACCACCCCCAGGCGGCGCTGGCGCGTACCCTGTTCGAGCGTATCACGCTGGCCGAAAGCCAGACCGGGCACAGCGCCGATTACTTTATCGTAGCCGAAGCGCACACTGTCGAGCAGGGCGGGGAGCGCCACCGCGTTACCTGGCTGCTGGAAAGCGCCAGTGCCCATAATTTCTGGCTGCTGGGGGTGCACCTGCTCGATGAAAGCACGATCCTGGCTTATTAAGATGCCATCAGCGGCGTGCGTACTGACGATCATTTCAAACAAGGAGGAACAAAACGATGCCTGCAATCTGGACAGCGCCTGTCACGTGGAACGTGAATCAACTGGTGACAGCGGGAGACCTGAACCAACAACTGCGCGATAATCTCGAATGGCTGAAAACGCCGCCGATGGCGAGTGTGATCCTCGACCAGGGGGCGGATTATACCACCACCAATACAGGTGCTTTCACGGCGGTAGACGCAACCGTGTTATCACTGACGCTCAGTGTGGTAAGCGGGAATGTGCTGGTCGGCTTTCACGGAACTGTAGAGATCACTGGCGGCAACGTGGCGAAGCTGGATGTGATCCGCATCGGTGTGGGGGCGGTGACAGGCGAAGACGGTATGCTTTCGTTCCGGCGTGTCACCAGTGGCAGTGTGTATTCTGTGTCGTTTGTGCGGCTGCTGACGGGTATCCCGGCAGGCAACCAGACCTTCCGGCTGGGCTGGCGGGTGAGTGGGGGCACGGCGACATTGTATGCAGGGGCAGGCACGACGGACTTTAACATTCATCCACAGTTCTGGGTACGGGAGGTTTAAGTATGGATATTGAGATCAACCCACGCGGGGAGATCAACACCGAAGCGCTGGACGCGACGCTGCGCGCGGCCCTGGGGGCGGCATTCCTGGGGTTGACGGTGGGCGGAGGCAAACTGGTACTGCACCTGACCGATGATGCGCCTGTGAGCGCAGTGGAGCAGGCGCGAGGGCTGGTGATGGCGCATGATCCGGCACAGCTTTCGCCGCGTCAGCAGGCGGAAAAGCAGCGTCAGGCACGCTTGCAGCAGGCACGCGAGCAGTACCGTGGTGAACTGCTCGACCCGCTAGTCTTTGAACAGACGAACCCACAGCTTGGGCTGCTGGCGCGCAAGATCGCCTGGCTGGAGCAGGAGCTGAATGATCTGCGGGCAACATGACAGGGGTCAGTCTGGCCTTAAGCATGAAGTTGCTAACGCAAAACGCGCCCCATTGCGGGGCGCGTTTTTTTGATTCAGGTGCCAGTCGGAAGGTCAGGTAGTGCGACATGTCGTGGTTTGCAGGGGTTCTTTTTCCGAGGTGTTGTTTTAATCAGGCGATAATGTGAACTATGCGGGAAGTGATAAATCAGAAACAAGTAAAATATACATGAACAAAATTCACGTAAAATTGTCAGAAGCAGCGCTTTACAGCGGTTATAATAATGCATGTGAAAGATCAATCTTGTTAAGGACACCAACGTGGCAAAGCTAAATATCAGCCTGGCCCAGATGAATATCAAACTGGGCGATGTACGTAAAAATTACAATACCATGCAGCAGTGGTCGGTGGAGGCGGCACGACGCGGATCGCATCTGGTCGTTTTCCCTGAGCTGTGGTCTACCGGCTATGCACTGGATCAAAGCAAGGAACTGGCGAGTGTGCTGAACAGCGGCATGTTCGCCCAGGTGACCACGGTCGCCCAGCAGAACAAAATCAGTATTGTCGGCTCAATTCTGGAGAAGCGTGGGGTCGAGGTCGCCAACAGCGCGGCTTTCTTCGCGCCCAATGGCCGTATGATGGGGGTGTATCGCAAAATTCACCTGTTCCGCCTGATGGACGAGGACAAATGGCTGCAAGCAGGGTCGTCGCCACTTTCGATAGAACTGCCCTGGGGTGAAACCGCGCTGGCGATCTGCTATGACCTGCGCTTTCCTGAGTTGTTCCGTAATTACGCCATCAACGGCGCAAAGATGATCGTTATTCCGGCAGAGTGGCCTGCCGCGCGCGTGGAGCACTGGCGTACCCTGCTGCAAGCACGGGCCATCGAAAACCAGTGTTTCATCGTGGCCTGTAATGCTGCCGGAGAAACCGGAGAAACCGTTTTCGGCGGGCACTCCATGATTGTCGATCCGTGGGGTAAGATCGTGATCGAAGGTGGAGACTCGCCTGTGCTGCTGACGGCAGAGATCGAAATGGATGTGGTGGACGAGGTGCGCAAGCATATTCCGGTCTTCGATGACCGCCGCACGGATGTGTATTAGGGCTGACAGGACGCTGCAAAAATAAGCGGGCTGGCGTAAGATAGACGGCATCATGGACTCTCGCAAAGGATGATCCGGCCTTGACTCGCAAGTGGCGCTTCAGCCTCATCATACTCGGCCTGGCGACTATCGCGCTCCTCCTGACGGATACGAAGCTGTTGATCGACCAGCGCCAGATCAACCACAGCGCACTCCTGCCTACATTGAGCGCGACGCTCCCCTCGGCACAGAATGCCGCCGATGGGGGCAACCTTGCGCCGCAGGCGAGCATGTCTGCGCCCCTCAATGCTGTGCTGCCCCTGCCGGAAAATGCCGCCCTGCATACGGTACAGAACGGCGAAACGCTCTATCGCATCGCGCAGACTTACGGGATCACGACGGAAGCGCTGGCTGCCGCCAATCAACTGGCCGATCCCAGCCTGGTCTATGTCGGCCAAACGCTCCACATCCCCCAGAGCGAGAGCCAGAGTATTGCTATCGTCGTGCCCACGACAGAAGCCCCGCCGCCCACTGAGCCTGCCCCGCTGCCCACCGAGACACTTAACCTGCCCGCGCCGACTCTGCTGCCGCCCACCACTATCCCGGCAACCGTGACTTATCCGCCGCTGCCCGGCGTGCTGAATGGTGTCCCTGTCGAGGCGTTTGTTATCCTGCCGGACGCTGTGCGCGAGAATATTCGGGAGATTTATGCGCGTGGGCAGGCACTCGGCCAAAACCCTCATGCCTTCACCAAAGTGGGGGACAGCATCATCGAACATCCGTATTTCCTGGGACGTTTTGATGGTCAGGAATACAACCTGGGTGAGTTTGGTGATCTTCAGCAGGTGATTACCTACTTCAACGGCTCATTCGGCAGGCCGAGTGTCGCCGTGCGGCGCGGGCTGCATTCATGGTCGGTGCTGGACCCCATGTGGGCGGATAAAAGTCTGTGCCAGCCGGGGGAGAGTGTCATGGCCTGCGAACTGCGCCTGAGCCGGGCCAGCATCGTCTTTATTCGTTTAGGGACGAATGATGTAGGGATCCCGAATGAGTTTGATAAAAATATGCGTGAGATTGTCGAATTTGCCATCACCAGCGGCGTGATTCCAGTGCTGGGCACGAAGGCTGACCGTTATGAAGGCAGCGACATTAACAACACTATCCTGCGGCAAATCACCGCTGATTATCAGGTGCCATTATGGGATTTCGACCTCATCGCGCAGACAATCCCCGGTAAAGGGCTGGAAGTGGACGGCATCCACCTGACCACCTACTATGCCCATGATTACACCTCGCCCGAAGCCTACCGTCGTGGGCATGGGGTGCATAACCTCTCCGCGCTGCTGATGCTGGATCGCATCTGGCGTGAGGTCACGTCGTAAGTGTTCAGTCTGTGCTGCCCACTTCCGGCGCGGTGATGTCAAACGGCTGGCCGAAATCGCTGTACACCAGCGAAGCGGTCACTTCCTGCGTCATGGCGGCCTGCTCGATGTTCGGGGCGGTTTCTTCAAGCGGCGCGCTCAGGCTCAACCTGCTGTCGGTGCGGTACAGCGTATGCTCCGGGGTCAGCCAGACCTGCATGGTGACAGCCGCATTCTCGCCCATGAGCGCCAGTAGTGTATCCAGCTCGGTCCCGTAATCCTCGACATTAAATGCGCTCAGCATCAGATCAAACTGGCCGCTGCGGAGCAGTGTGGGTACATCGAAGACGATTTCCAGGACACGCATCTCAACCTCTTCGACACGCTCCGGCGCAAGCTCGGTGATGGCAAGCACTGCTTCTGACGTAAGCGGATAATTCACATACGTACTTAAGAGGCGGCTGTACTGGTCTGTATTAATCAAACTCGTGCCGGGGATGGCATCTGGCTCTTCAGAGAGATTGACCCAACCCGGCGGGATATTTGCGCCTGCCTGCGGCGGAGTAACCTCGCTCACACGCATATACAACGTGTCGTCGATCACAATCACCTCCACCACCTGACCACCCTGTACCGGAGTCTGCCCGGCATAGCCATATTCCACACTGGCCGTCATGGTGATCTGCACCGCGCGGCCAGCCTCACCCTGCCGCACGATCCAGCCCTCAAGCATCTGCTCGAAGGACTGGTTGAGTGTATAGTCGCTGTCTTCACGGGTATAAGTCAGCGTCTGCGCGAGCCGCTGATCGCCCGTGACGTGATAGCTTTCCTCGGCCAGCACCGCCTCAAAAGCGTCCTGCACAATCTCCAGCAGCAAGCTTTCGTCCGCGCTCAGTGTCCCCTGTGCCAGCGCGGGAAACACCGCCGCGACAGCCATCACGCCGCCCATCAGCAAACGCATCATACGGTTCATACAGCCTCATACGTTAAAGCGGATATGCACGATGTCCCCGTCCTTGACGATGTACTCCTTGCCTTCCAGCCGCACTTTACCTGTCGCCTTCAGTGCCGCCTCGCTGCCCGCCGCGATCAGATCATCATAAGTCATCACCTCGGCACGGATAAATCCTTTTTGCAAGTCGCTGTGGATCGCTCCGGCAGCTTCCGGGGCGGTCGCGCCGATGCCCACGCTCCACGCCCGCACTTCGTCCTCGCCGACCGTGAAAAATGACTGGATCGCCATTAACTGGTACGACAGGCGAATGACCTTACGCGCGCTGCGCTCGGTAATGCCGTACTCGGCCATGAACATCTCGGCATCCTCGGCATCCAACTGGGCGATTTCGGCCTCGATCTCCCCACGCAGCCCAACCACCGCGCTGTGCGCATGATCGTAGGTCAGCAGGCTCTCTGCCTCTGGCGCGTCTTCGCCCTGGTTCAGTACCACCAGCACTGGCTTCAGTGTGAGAAAGCCGTAACCGCGAATGGCTTTGTGCTGCTCTGGCGTGATGTCGTCCAGGTCGCGCAGCGGTTTTTCGGCTTCCAGGTGCGCCTTGAAATGCTCCATCAGTTCGATCTCGTCCGGCACAGCTTTATCGACATTTTTGCCCTTGATGCGCAGATCGTTATTCAGCTTTTCCAGCCGGGTTTCCACCGTCACCAGGTCGGTGAGCAGGAACTCGGCATCCAGCATTTCCAGGTCGCGCGCCGGGTCTACCGTGATATAGGGATGCGGGACGGTATCATCCTCGAAGGCGCGCAGCACATGCACGTAACCGTCCAACTGCGCCAGCTCGTTGCGGAACTGGCCTTTCAGCCCGCCCTCCGCCACGCCTTTATCCAGCCCGCCAATATCGACATAAGTCACCTGCGTATAAGTGGTCTTTTTGGGCTTGAAGAGGGCGCTGAGCTTTTCGACGCGCAGGTCGGGCACGTTAACGACGGCGGTATGCACCTCAAAGCGCCCGCCAGAGACCGCGCCCGTTTCCAGGTTGCTGCCGGTGAGCGCGTTAAAAATCGTGGTCTTGCCGCTGTTGGGCAGGCCGATAATGCCTAATTTCATGGGTTTCTCTCGCTGATGCTTATCCAGGTTGATGTGGCACCAGTATAGCCGATCACAGGCGCGGGTTGAATAGCGCGTCGGCCCGTGCTGTAAAAGCTATCCCCCCGTCAGGAATTCATGCACCAGCGACTGGAAGTGATGCACACCGTTCTCGCGCCTGACCGAGAAGCGCCCGCGATCATAGGCCTGCGACTGTAAACCCTTCCACACCGTTTCACAGATCTGAATATCCTCCTGCTGAATCTCGTCGCTGAAGGCGATAATCTGCTGCATACTCTCCCATCCCGCGCCTGTGCCCGGCTGCTCGAAATACCACTCGAAGATGGTCAGCGTTTTATCATGGCCGACAGGCAGGATGATATTGATTGAGGTGTTATCCAGATAGACATTCAGCATCACGTTGGGGAAAATCCAGTAATAGAGGGCGCTGGCCTCGCTCTCGCTGCTGCGCACATAACGGCGGTCATAATGTTCGCCGTCCCTCACCTCACGGATAGGCGCGTGCTGCTTGGAGTAGTAACGATGGGTCTCCACCCGGTACTGGTCGTAATCCAGTTCGCGGAACAGGCCAGGATGCGCAATCGGCAGGTGATAGCCTTCCAGATAATTATCGACATACACTTTCCAGTTGCACTCAATCAGATAGTCGCGTCGTTCCACCAGCCGCATGTGGTCGATATTGAAGCCGGACGCGCGGATTTCGTCATGGATCACGCCGTAAGTCTCGCGCATCGGTGCGGCATCAGGGTCGAGATTGACAAAGACCCACGGCCCCCACGCCTCCACCCGTACCGGCTTGAGGCAGACCGCCTCTTTGTGCCAGTTCGCCACGCCCTCGAATTCCGGCGCGGTCATCAGCGCGCCATCCAGCCCATACGTCCAGCCGTGATACTTGCATTGCAGGCTCTTGCGGTTGCCCTTGCCCAATGCCACCGGCCCGGCGCGATGCATACATACGTTGTAAAACGCCCGCAGCGCGCCATCCTGTGCCCGCGTGACCACCAGCGGCTCACCGGTCACTTCACAGGTCAGGAAGTCGCCGGGACGCATGACATCCTCAACATGGCCGACAGGCTGCCATGTCTTCCAGAAGATGCGCTCTTTTTCCAGTTCCAGAAACGCCGGGTCAGTATACCAGCGGGCGGGCAGCGTCTCCGCCTGCGCCAGATCAGCGGCAGGGTGGTGGTCGGATAGGTCGAGTGTGTGTCCGTTATGGGTCATGGTTTCCCTCAGAAGTGCTGTTTTTATGAGGGGAGATTGTAGCGCAAATGTACCAGAACGCATGGAGGGGCGCAGCACGCCGCGCCCCTGAAATCCAACAGGTTAACAGCAGCTTACCCGCCCAGCGCCGCTGCGATCAACCCTGCGTTGTAACGCATATAATCGAGATAGGTCGCTGCCGGGCCATCGGCACTGCTCAGCGAGTCGCTGTAGAGTGTGACCACCTGCACATCGGGCAGGTCTCCGGCGATAGCCTGTGCCAGGCGACCCGTATCGGAGATTTCCACGAAAATTGCCCGCACCCCCTCCTCCTGAATGGTGGTAATCAGCTCGGCCACATCCTGCGGCGCGGGTTCGGCCAGCGTGGACAGGCCGGGAAGCACGTTGCCGACGATCTCAAAATCATAACGCGCGGCAAAGTAGGCCAGGAATTCGTGATTGGTCACGATCACCCGGTTTTCCTCCGGGATACCCGCCAGCAGCGCTTCGATTTCAGCATCCAGCGCCTCAAGCTGCTCTACATAAGCCTCAGCATTGGCGCGATAGGTATCGGCATAGGCACGATCAGTGAAAGCAAAAATCTCGGCGATATTCCTCGCCCAGATCATGACATTCTGCGGATTGGTCCAGAAATGCGGGTCACAATCCCCGTGGTGATCGTCATCATCATGCGCTTCTTCTTCTTCTTCTTCTTCGTGCTGTTCGTGGTCTGCGTCGCAGACGGCATCCTCACCCAGGACACCGATATACGCCGCTTCGTGAGGATCGTCGGGATCCTCATCCTCATCATGTCCGTGACCGCCAAAGGCAAGCACCGGAATTCCGTTGGAAATATCGAATAATTCGACTACCGCGACATTTTCCACTAACCCGCCCAGAAATGATTCCAGCCCTGCGCCGTTGCTCAGCACCACATCCGCCTCAGCGATAAGCGCCACATCCTGCGGCGAGGGCTGGAAGGCGTGAATGTCGGTATCCGGCGGGACAAGTGAGATCACGTTAACCAGGTCGCCGCCGACGCTGCGCGCAACATCGGCAATGAATGTGGTGGTCGTCACGATATTCAGTTTTGTGTCCTGGGCACGAGCCGGGATAATGACCCAAAAACAGAGTACAATAAGAGTAAGCAAATGTTTCACGGGTTTAACCTCCTGGTGCATTGATACTCAGTATCATTTATAGAGGTTGATACGTTATCTCACTACGTTACGGATGTCAAGGGAAGAACTATGCCTGAAGAATTCGGCCCACGCGCACAACGGCTGCGCAGCGCGGGCTACAAACTGACCAATGCGCGCCTGACGGTGCTGCAGGCGCTGGAACAGCGCGACGGCCACATGACCTCCACCGATGTGCTGGATGCGGTGACTCAGCTCGACCCGGAGATCGGGCGTGCCAGTGTTTTCCGCGCGCTGGAGCTGTTCACGCGCCTCTCGATCATTCGTCCCACCTACATTGCCAGCAGTGTCACGCCGACTTATGTGCTGCTGCCAAATGGCCACCATCACCATGTCATCTGCACCAATTGCAATCGGGTCATTGAGTTTGAGGAATGCCACCTGGAACAGTTGGAAGTCGAGCTGGAGCGTAACCTCAAAGTGCGCCTGACCGGGCATCTGCTGGAATTTTATGGGTTGTGTGAGCAGTGTAAGTAAGGGATAAGCCCACTGCCGACAGGCTACACCGCTGAAAGGCTTCACGATCATGCATGTTGCGTTTAACGGCTGGTTCTGGGATCAGCCCAATACGGGCAGCGGCCAGTATATCCGCCGCCTGCTGCCCCATCTGCGCCGGGTCGCGCCTGACTTAGAGATGACGCTGATTTTGCCCGCGCGTACCCACACACCCGATTCCCTGCCGGAAGGGGTGAATATCATCCAGACGGGCGGCGGAGGGGGCAACCTGGGCAAAGTCTGGTTCGAGCAGCGCATCTATCCGCGTGTGGTGGCCCGCGTCAACGCGGATATTGCGCATGTGCCCTACTGGGGGCCGCCGCTCTCGTCCCCGGCGCGCCTGATCACCTCGGTGCTGGATGTGATTCCGCTGGTGATCCCGGAGTATTCGCCGGGCTTCAGGGGTAAGCTGTATACCTCGCTGGTGAGCAGTGCCGCGCGTGGCAGCGCCCATATCATCACACTGACTCATGCCTCCCGGCTCGATATTATCGAACACCTGAATATCCCCGATGAGCAGATTACGCCCATCTATCTCGCGCCGGATGACATTTACCATCCGCGCCTGGGCAGTGAGCGTGATGCCGAAGTTAAAGCCCGTTTCAACCTACCCGATGAATACGTGTTCTATATCGGCGGCTTCGATCTCCGCAAGCAGCTTAACCAGCTTTTGCTGGCCTATACCTATCTGCAACAGGAAAATATCCCGCTGGTCATCGCCGGGCGCGAACCGCAGTGGGGCACACCGATGTTTCCCGATATGCGTCACTATGCTGCTGAGCTGGGTATCAGTGACCTCATCCACTGGATTGGTTATGTAGAGGAGAGCGACAAGCCCTCTTTGTATCGCCTCGCGCGCGTCTTTGCCACGCCCACCCGTTATGAGGGCTTCGGCCTGCCCATCATTGAGGCAATGGCCTGTGGGACCCCGGTGGTCGCCAACGAAATCTCATGTATCCCGGAAATTGTCGGGGATGGCGCGTATCTGGTAGAACCGGGGAATGCGCGTGAAATGGGTGGGGCGATCCTAGCACTGCTGCATCAGGCACCGCTGCGCGCCACACAGATCAACAACGGGCTGGCGCAGGCCACGAAATATAGCTGGCGCAAAACCGCCCAGCAAACACTGGCCGTCTATGAACGGGTGATGCGGCTGTAATCCGGACTTCCTTTTTAGCACAGCAGCCCGCAGAATCAGCGCCCCGACGATACGACTAGCATCAGGAACACGACTTTGCAAGAAACACACTGGCAAGATTATCTGGCGGATAAAACGCCTGAAACCCATACTGTGACCGGCAGCCTGAAGCTGCTCAAAGACCTGTACAGCCCGCAGCTTCACAACCAGCGTGATATTCTGGTGCATCTGCCGCAGTCCTATAGCACATCCCAACAGCGTTATCCGGTGATCTACATGCACGATGGGCAGAACCTGTTCGACGTACATACCAGCTTCGCCGGAGAATGGGGCGTGGATGAAACCCTGGCCGTCCTGGCGCGCGAAGGGCTGGAGGCGATTGTGGTGGGCATTCCCAGCATAGGCAGCGAACGTTTAAACGAATACAGCCCTTTTAAGGATGTGCGTCATGGTGGTGGGCGAGGGCAGGCCTACCTGAACTTCATCGTGGAAACCCTCAAGCCGCTGGTTGATGCGGAATATCGTACACTGGCTGACCGCGACCACACCGGCATTATGGGATCGTCGATGGGTGGGCTTATCAGCCTGTACGGCTACTTTTACCGCGCTGAGACCTTTGGCTTTGCCGGGGTGATGAGTCCGGCCTTCTGGTTTGCGCGCCGGGCGATTTTCCCCTATATCCACAATCGCAGCTACCTGCCCGGCAAAATCTACCTGGACGCAGGCACAGCCGAATCGCGCCGCTGGTACAGCCTGCTGCCGCGTCGTTATTTTACCAGTGTGACCGGGGATACACAGGAGATGTTCCAACGGCTGGTGAAGATGGGGTTTCAGCCGGGGCGTGAGGTGGTCTGTGTGGAAGAAGAGGGCGGCCAGCATAACGAAGCCGCCTGGGCGCGCCGGCTGCCCGCAGCGCTGCGCTTCCTGCTGTCATGAGGCCAGCGCGCCTACGACACGCTGCTCAGGTCGCGCAGGTACTCGTCAAAACGCCCCAGGTCGTTCAGCGCGAACTCTGTCATCTGCCACAGGTCGCCGCCGGTAGATACACGGGTGAGGACGGGGTCGGGGCGCTGGAGATGTTCTAAAAGCGCGCGCAGATCATGCAAACGACGCTCATGCTGGGTGCGCATCCGAGTGAAGCGTGCCAGCGCGCGGTTGACCGCGCTCATGGTCTGCACCATACGCCGGGTTTCTGCGGATTCATAATAATAGCTGTAGCGCCAGGCACGATGCTCGTCCAGCATCAACTGCACCTGTTCCAGCGCATACTGTATCGCTGCCCGCACCCGTTCCTGGGGTTCGCCGGGGTGGATCAGGATCATTTGTTCAAGCAGGTTTAAGTAAGTATTGACCTGCGTCAAACGCCTGGCGTATTCACTATTGACCCGCCATAACATCTCGGCGGCTCCCGGCATGGTGGTTTCTCCATACATGTACTGTGCCTGTATCGTGCCCGTATTCTAACACACTTCTCTCTGCGGGCGCTGTACAGTGCCCCACGTTCCCCCTGCGTTTGGGGGACGCGCCCTCATGTGCAACCCTTCACACCGAATCGCGTACAGGATTTTAGAACGTCAGCCCGGCCAAGGCCAAAGCAAGAATAGTTTTCTTGCGCGATTCTATAAGAACTCTTGTTCTATTCTTATTTTGTATTTGACATAAGTATGCTATGATAAGGATGGGTAAATCTCGATTGTAACGCACTGCGTGATCATCATTTCCCCGTTCAGAAAGTAAGTAGAGAGTCAGGTAATTTACGATGACCAACCAGGACCCTGAATACGTCCCGGATGATGACATCCAAGACGACATCGAAGAAGACGATGATCTTGATGCCGATGACGATGAATCGCTGGCTGAACGGCGTTCTTCGCAGGTAAAGCCGTTTAGCTACGGCTCGTCTTCATCCTCGCGTCTGCCGGGCACGCCAGGGCGGACGGATACAAGCGGCAGCCCTGGCGCTGGTCGTTATAACAGTGGGACGGGTTTGCCGGGGAGTAGTTCCGGCTATGGCGGCAATCGCCCGTCTACACCGCCGTCCAGTTCGGGCAGCGGCACCTATGGGGGCAATCGTCCCTCTACACCGCCTTCTTCGTCCGGCTCCGGGTCGGGCAGTGGATCTTATGGCGGCAATCGCCCGTCCACACCGCCATCCAGTTCGGGCAGCGGCACCTATGGAGGCAATCGCCCCTCTACCCCACCTTCTTCGTCCGGCTCCGGGTCGGGCAGTGGATCTTATGGCGGCAGCAGCGGCTCCTACGGACGCAGTAATTCACCCGGCAGCTCCGGCAGTTCCAGTTATGGCGGCAACCGTCCATCCACACCGTCGTATGGTTCGGGCAGTGGAGACCGGGACAAAGACAAGCCGCAGGAGAAGAAAAATCCGCTCGCGGGGGTCACACAGGGACTGCGCTCGAAGCTACCCGGAGGTGGTGATAAGAAGGATAATAAACCAGGGGGTTCCGGCTCGTCCGGCGCTGGTGGCAATCCGCTGAGCAAAGGTCTGAGCAATCTGTCATCGCGTCTGCCGGGCACGCCAGGGCGGACGGATACAAGCGGCAGCCCTGGCGCGGGTCGTTATAACAGTGGGACGGGTTTGCCGGGGAGTAGTTCCGGCTATGGCGGCAATCGCCCGTCTACACCGCCGTCCAGTTCG
>JBGSXK010000561.1:0-9257 GCA_041751455.1 Anaerolineae bacterium | reverse complement strand
ATTTCACGCATTAACATGAGCGCCTGCCGGGCATACCGCTCACATTCGATATAATCATACTCTCCGCGCATACTCGTCGCGAGGTTAAGGGTAATCCAGGCAACACCATTGCGATCCCCAATCGCGTTTCGCATGTCAAGGCTGCGTCGTAGTATCTCTGTGCTTGAATCTTCCTCCTCCCTGCCGGAAGTTTTACAGGGAACGATCCAGGAAAGCGCATCCGCCGCGTAAAAAAGATCGCCAAGTCGATTATAAATATTGTAACTTTCCTCAAAGAGTCTGAGTGCTTCTGGGTTGTGCTTCGGCCATTTATTATAGACTTCCCAGAAGGTAACAATGCCCGAAACCAGTAAACAGAATCCGATTTCGGCCTGATCCTGCTGTCTGCGCGCGGCGGCCAGGCAGGAGTCGATCTGAGCGCGCAAATCAGAATCGATCCGCATATTACCCAGCAAAATCAGGCGTACCAGGCGCGCCTGGATTCGGTACATAGGGTAGGTCTGCTCATGGTCGGAAGTGTGCGGGAAGGGTGTAATTGCTGCCCGCAGCAGGGCGATGACTTCCTGATAACGCCCTCGCATATCTGCAAAGAAGTGCAGGCTTTCGACGGCCTGATTAAGTAATGTAAACTTTCCCTGCTGCACAGCCAGTTGCCACGCGCCGCGGATATTTTCAAAATCCGCCTGGATGCTATCTAACGCTGCAATCTGCTGCCGTCCTTTGATCTCCGGCTCCAACCGGTGCAGTATACCCAGGTAGTATTCAATATAAGCCTGCTGTACCCTGACGGTCTGGTTGGCGGTGCTCATCTGCTCCGCGCCATACTGCCGAAGCAGCTCATGAACATGATAACGTCCCGCCGCGTTCAGATGGACCAGGGATTTATCTACCAGTCCTGCCAGTGCATACAGAGATGCTCCGGCTACGACTTCCGCTGCTTCGCGCGTGAAACCACCCCGAAAAACCGACAGCTTCTGAAATATCTCGCGCTCGTCCTCACACAGCAGCTTCCAGGAATGATTGAACACCGAACGGATACTACGATGCCGTTCCGGTAAATTGCGGGAACGGGTCGCCAGAATATCCATATTGTGCTGAATTTCATGGGCAATATCGGCCGGACGGAGCGTCTTTAGCCAGCCGACTGCCAACTCAATTGCCAGCGGCACCCCTTCCACCAGCCGACAGATTTCGATAATGCTGCGGGTGTCTTCAATCAGGCCGAAGTCGCCCCCTATCCGGTGCGCTCGATCCAGGAACAACTGCACCGCACTGAAATCTTCAAGGGGTCTGCTATCCCCTTGATCGGGATAGGACATACCGGTGATTTGCCGCACCCATTCTTCCTGAAGGTTCAGTGCCTCACGTGAGGTGACAAGGAATTTCAGGTTGGTGGTACTCGCCAGGCTTTCAGAAACAATTTCCGCTCCCTTGAGCAGATGCTCAAAATTGTCCAGCACCAGCAGTATCCGCTTGGTGTGTTTCTCGCGCAGATAATCAAAAAACTGCTTGCGGGGATGGCGGCTATCGTGTTGAAAACGAAACGGCGTGGCCTCAGCAATGCTGGTCAGCATGTCGTCGGCGCGGTTTAAGGGTGCCAGGGGTACAACAAAGATACCATCGGGGAAGGAATCATGTTTGCGAGAAGCAACCTCCATGGCTAACCGGGTCTTGCCGATGCCGCCCGGCCCAACCAGAGTCAGTAAGCGGCACGATGGGTCATCCAACAGTTCACTAATCTCAGCAACTTCCTGTGACCGACCAATGAAGGGAGTCGGTGTAAGCACCAGATTTTGCATCCCTTGTAATCCTATTTTGTCTTATAACACCCGAATTAATTATACGATTAGGAAAGGTAGAATACAAACCTTTGTTCTAGCAGTGATCTGGAGCGCTTATGGAACCACAAGTATATCCTGATTTGTATTGTACCCTTGCTATGCTCAGGCCGTGGATGATAATTTGTTTGCTTCGATGCCTGTTACCCTCACTACTTAAGGGTTTCCACCACGCGTGGGCTTACCTGAAGAGGAAACGTATCGGCGCAGCAGTGGCTCACGAATTGCCTTTGCTTCCAGCTTGCTCGCGCCGAGAAAAGCGACGAATCGCGCAAACCCGCAAGCCAATGCCTCCGCAAATGTCTCATCTTTGCCGAGTGTCTTATCCTCCAGCCATAAACCCAGGATGATGAACGTGTTGGTCGTCCGGTCAAGTTTGCTGTCGAATCGTGCGACGAGCTGGTCGCCCCACAAAACCGGAAGCGTATAGTAGCCGAACTTACGCTTACCCACCGGCTTGTAGACCTCCCACACGTAGTCGAAGCCGAATAGCACTTTGGCGCGCCCGCGTGCGCTGACCTGATCGAGCGGCGCGAGGAAGACGGCCTCCTCAGTCGTGGTTGCCTCCAATGGTGTCCACACCTCCGGTACACGCCCTGCGCTTAAATCGCTTATCAGGCTGGCATCGCTGCCAAGCGCGCAGTGCATCGCCTTCCAGCCTTCGACCTTCACCTCGACAAGGTCGCCATTAGCCAGCATCGACTCAAGGATTTTCAATTTGCCGAATGGTACACCGTTCATAAATGAACCAGGGGTACGATTCAGCCGCGACAGGCCGGAGAAGCTGATTTCCTTTTCAATCAGAAAGCGATCCGCCTCCGCATCATCACTTTCGTAAATCAGGTGTGCTGGTGCGACCGTTTCTGTAAGCGCGTACACACGCTCGAAGTTTTCGCGGTGGTGGGTCATCACTTCGCCGGTGCGCCACAGATAATACAAAGCCAGCGCGCTGTCTTTGCGACCACGATAATTTTCGGTTCTCTTTCGTGTCTCCATCTTAAAATCACGATTGCTCACCGTGCCGCGCTCACGCAGAATATCCCGCATTTCAACAATAGCATCAGCGTGGTCTTCGGCCATTTTGTGGATTCGCCCGTTGCCATCGCGCTCACGGCGCATGACGACACGCCAGTGTGGCAGCTCGTCCATAGGCCGAACCGCCAGCCAGCCACCCCAGTCAAAGAACTTGCGCTGCTGATAGGCCACATCCTCCCACATTCCGGGCGTGTAATCGAGTACACGGCTGTGCAGCTTGATGTCGTGGCTGCGAGCGATGATTTGCAGCGGGTCGAGTTGCAGGTACTCCATCGTGCGCATGGCGTGTTCAACGCCCTGGATGCCTCGCCAGCGCCGTCCGGGCCATAAGCCCTGCTTGCCCAGAATGAAGCGACGTGCTGTGTTAATATCGATGGTCAGCATGATATAGTTTCACTCCAGGCCTTTGTAAAGCAGGCTTGCCACAATGAGTCGGGGGAGGCGTACAAGGCATCGTTAAGCTTATCAATAACGGCACCAAACTGCTGCCACAGGCTATATTTCCAATGTGCATTCATAGCTTAACTTGTCCCGCATATGTGAATGAAAGATATTGTGGCACAGATGTTCTGGTAAAGTCAAGAGCACAGGATGTTCATCCCGATGCCTCTATAATTATGCGAATTGGTAGAGGGGGAAACGCAACAATCCGAATTTGCAGGGATCAGAAATGGTGAGTGGGACAATGATTTGCACAAAAAGACTGCTATCAGGTAAGTTGTCTTTCGCTTATCAAGCTGACATAGCCCATGCTGGAAGGTAAATACATTCTCTATAAATCCTGAACATATAGCGAAGGTCGAGGAAGCTATTGGTAGGAGAGAATTAACCGATCACAGAGTAACATTCGTTATGTTCGTCTTTGCAAATATTGATTTGAAATCTCGGTTAGATGACTCATTACCGGAAGGCTTTCGACAAACATTTAGGTATGGACGAATATATTTAGCAGCCTTTGCCGCAAAGTGCTCACTATCCTAGCTGTCGAACCTCAACACTTTGCCCCCACTCGCCCCCTCCCTCCGCGCAGCCTGTTGCAACCACAACTGTGCAGGTTGGGGCGATGAAATGAGTGCTGCGGCTCTAAATTAAGCTTTGGTGTCAAAACTTGACCTGGTTGCAGAATAACTGAGCACTCCTGTTATCAAACCAGCAGGGAGAGGGATTTGAGTTGGCACAAACCCCTATTCCACTATAGAATAGTGATTATGAGTTCACTCACACCCGATGAAACGATATTAGGACTGCTGGCAGTTCAGGCACGCCATGGCTACGAACTGCTGGAATGCTTCCGCAGTTCCCACCAGCTTGGACGAGTCTGGAATTTGAGCACCAGTCAGATTTACGCGGTGTTGAAACGCTTGGAACGTGAGGGCTGGATTGTGGGGCATGAGGTGGTGCCAGAGAATGCCCCCACCCGGACGGAGTACGCCCTGACTGAAAGGGGTCAAAAGCGCCTTTTGACCTGGCTGAACGAACCCGATCCACCGGCCAGCATCCGCCGCATCCGGGTTGAGTTTCTCAGCCGTTTGTACGTTGCACGCCAGTTGAATACGCCGACGGAACCTATTGTGCGGCATCAGCGCGAAGCCTGCCGGCGAAAGTATCTTGAACTTATGGCAGAACGTGATAATGCTGAACCCGGTATCGACTTTCTGGCGCTTGAATTGCACATCAGCCAGTTGGAAGCCGTATTGCAATGGATCGAACGCTGCGAACTGATTAAACCTGAACAAGATAGATAGAACCCACCCTCAACAAAGGAGCCTGTGTGTATGAAGCTGCGTCGCCTCATTGCCCCCGTTTTGACTGTTCTTTTCCTTGCAGCCTGTTCCGGCAGTGCAGCGCCACCCCTGACACCGACGGAGATGCCTGCGCCTGCGTCAGAGCCCACTGCTGAAACGAATGCTGCTGCCGGAGTCACACTCACAGTCGCCGCCGCAGCCGACCTGACCCCGGCATTTGAGGAACTGGGCACACTGTTCACAGCACAAACCGGCATCGAAGTGGTCTTCAATTTTGGTTCCACAGGGCAGTTGGCCCAGCAGATTGAACAGGGAGCGCCTTTCGATGTGTTTGCCGCTGCCAATCAGTCCTATATCGCCGACTTACAGGAAGCACGGCTGGTGATTGACGATACAGTGGCACTGTACGCACAGGGCCGCATCACGCTCTGGACGCTGGCGGACAGCCCACTAACCCTGACCCGTATTCAGGACCTCGCGCAGGAAGACATTGAACGAATCGCCATCGCCAACCCGGAACATGCGCCGTATGGTGTGGCGGCGAGAGAGGCACTACAATCCGCCGGATTGTGGGACAGCTTGCAGCCTAAACTGATCTTAGGGGAGAATGTGGCCCAAACCCTTCAGTATGCTGAAACAGGCAATGTCGATGTTGCCATCGTCGCGCTTTCATTGAGTATCGCCGCAGGTGATGAAGGGCGTTATGTGCTGCTCCCGGTGGAACTCCATAATCCACTCAACCAGGCGCTTGCAGTCATCCATACGACTGAGCATGAAGCGGAAGCCCGTCAGTTTGCGACCTTCGTCAACAGTGAGGCAGGTCGTGAGGTCATGCAGCGCTATGGGTTTATCCTGCCTGGGGAAGAACCGATTGAATGAACTGGCATCCCTTCTGGCTTTCGCTGCAAGTAACAGCAGTAGCAACCCTCGGTATTCTCATCCTGGGATTAGCGCTGGCACTGCTGCTGGCACGTGGGCGCTTTCGTGGGAAACTGGTTGTCGAAACGGTGATTACGCTGCCGCTTGTGCTGCCACCCACCGTCGTGGGTTACTATCTTCTGTTCGTATTGGGCAGGGGAAGTTTTATATTGGAGACGCTCCGCATAGACCTGCTGTTCACATGGCAGGCAGCGGCGTTCGCTTCAATGGTGGTCGGACTGCCGATGATGGTGCAGTCAGCGCGGGCTGCCTTTGAAGAAGTTGAACATGAAATCGAAGATGCAGCGCGGGTGGATGGCGCGGCTGAGTGGCAGGTGTGGCGATTTGTCACGCTGCCGCTTGCCCGTCGCGGCATCTTCGCAGGCTTAATTTTAGGTTCGGCGCGGGCGCTGGGGGAATTTGGCGCGACGCTGATGATTGCCGGGAACATACCCGGACGAACCCAAACGCTGCCACTGGCGATTTATGATGCGGTGCAGGCACGTCGCTACGATGATGCTCAAGCGATGGTGCTGGTCATGACCTCCCTGGCATTCACCTGCCTGTGGGTTGTTCGTCAGATGGCATTGCGCCAGCAAAAACGGGAAAAGGGCTATGCAACAGCTTCAAAATACCCTCAATAACCACCGCTCACGCACTGCCTTTCTGTCCGCCAGGATGGGTGGGACCACCGCGTTATACGACAGGCGGTGCTGCTCAACCTCTTAGCCAGCCTGATCAGGGTCATCACCCCGCAGACTGGCAACTGCACCATCTTTGCGCGATACATCGAAGCCGGATTCGCCACGCAGGTTGTGCTGAACGCCCGGCTGACTTGCTTCTACGAGCGTGAGGACTGGAAGCGGCGGTGACACCTACCTGGCTCCAAAGGTGATGGATTGTATCAATGCATCGAGCGTGGTCAGGCTGGGGTTAAATGCTTCATCGGGCACGCTGTTGATCTGTGCGAAGGTCTGCAGTAGATAGAATGCTGAGTAATTCTCTCCGAATTCATCCCAATCTATATCGGTGAAGTCGATTTCTTCCGGTAGTACCCCTGTTTTTACCGGGAAGATCGCTGAAACATAATGTGTGCCGCTGTTCATAATGCCCTGGAACGTGTAGAAAAGCCGCTGGTCGGTGATATGATCTACGGCGGGATCGGCTTCTGATTTGGATGAGGTTATCTCTGCAATCACTCAATCACCAATAGCCCGGCATATCACCGGGTATTTGTTGTTGGCTGTCTAATTAGAGAGCAAAATCCGGCGTAGCTGGCTCTACCTGCTGCTCTTCATCGAAACTTGCGAACTGCTGGATCGGGACGGTGTACAGCCCTTCCGCCTCAATCTGTGAATCGCGTTAAGCGTTGGGGTTGTAGGAATGCCCGCAGTGAGTTAGAGAGCTTCCTCTTGCTGGAGACACAGATCATTGACCGGGTTGAAAACGCCGGGAGGCTCAAAGGCGGCGATACTCTGCGCTACGTGTAGAGGGTCAGTTTGCGGATGAGTAAGCAGTTGAAGAAAAGGCTCAATGCATAACCTTTTGCTCAGGAACTGCAACTATAGAATAGATGCAGGTGACTTCTACATTAGTCAGGTTGGGAGATGTCGTCAAAAAAGGATCACGAACTCGTTGAAGCGTCGCGGCAAGGTGATAAAGAGTCGTTTGGCTTGTTGATCGACCGGTATCAACCAATGACCACATCCGTTATTCAACGAATGGTAGCGGATGAGCTATTTCATCACGATCTGTTTCAAGAAACGATACTCAGCGCATATCTATCACTTGACACCTTGCACGATAGCCAGAAATTTCGGAGTTGGCTCTATGGAATCACCCGTAATGTGTGTCTGATGTTTTTACGCCTTCAGCGTGTTCAATCTATTTCGCTCGATTTTTTAGAGGAAACGGGCGGCGGATTACCATCACAACAACCCTCTCCCGATGAAATCGCCGAAAGACTGGAACTCCGGCGTGCAATGCTGAATACCATCAGTCAGCTTTCCGTCACCAATCGAGAGACAATTCTTTTGTTCTATTATGAGGATTTTGATCTTCAAGAGACGGCAACATTACTTGGCATCTCCGTGAATACGGCGAAAGGTCGTCTACACCGTGCAAGAAAACACCTGCAACAGTTACTCACTTCGTTAGATCGTAGCCAAGAAGGAGAAAAGCAAATGATTCCGGTTAAAGTGGTTGATGTCGTTATGCGCGATTACGTTTTGAGTCCTAATAAATCACGCAAGCAGTACCAATTAGTTTTGATGGATGAAGCACAGCGACGTGCCATCATCATCTGGATAGGTGAATATGAAGGATTGGCAATCGCCTTCAAGCTCAATAATGTTGATCTTATCGGACGGCCGATGACACAGACATTCATTGCACGATTAATTGATGCCAGTGGCGCAAGCCTTGAACGTGTGGAGATTAACGAACTCAAAGACGACGTTTTCTATGCAACGGTGCATCTCAACATTAACGGTGAACTGCGCCAGGTTGATGCGCGTCCTAGCGATGCTATTGGGCTAGCTATGAACACGGACACACCGCTGTTTGTGAGCGAGCAAGTTGTGGAACAGGTCGGATTCAACATTCCCGATAAACACAGACCAAATAAGCAGGGCATCGCCGAAATTCAGGCCTGGCTTGATGAACTCAAAGAATCCGACTCAACTCATTTGGAAGGCATTAAGGCAACTGAGGAATATCAGCAATTGTTTGACCATCAAAAACAAGGTGCTATCGTTATCGGGAAAATATTTGAACCTATCGAAAGCTAAACAAGAACCTGGCATGTCCGCCATGGGCAGCAGTCTTGCGCTTTTTCTTGTATCAGATCAGAGCAGTAGAATATGTATGCTTGCAGCGCACCCTTTTCCATGTTACGTTGTGAATACAAGACTCGGAGGACACTCGATCCTTATGCCAGCAAAAGTTCTCGTAGTAGACGATGAGTTACCGATTGTTCAGGCACTCTCCTATAACCTAAATCGACAATTTTAGGGATTAACATCATGAAGAAATTTGCCGTTCTCCTGCTGCTTTTGGGTCTGATCACCTTATTCGTACCCATTCAGGCGCAGGATCATATTACGTACACCAGCCAGCCGGATGAACTTCTGATCTTTCTCAACAATATTGCCTTCGTCAGGGATCACATCATCATTCCCACAGGCACGTATGCGGCGGTGACGCTGCCTTCGCAAATTTACCCTGACACACTGGTATTGCGTGAGAACGGCGAAAGAGTGAGTGAATATCGTCTGCGCACCAGCGGTGGGCAGATGATGTTAACATGGGAAAGCGCGTCGTTAGAGGGTGATCTGCGAGAAGTGACGCTCGATTATCTTATCAGCGGCATTAGTTGGCAACCCAAATATGATATGTGGCTGACTGACGAGAACAGCGGAATCGTAACACTGGATTTCTTTGCCGAGATTTCCAATCCGACATTGATCTTGGAAAGCGTCACCACCATATTGGCGGCTGGTCATGTCGATCTGTCCAGCCCAATTGGACTACAGGCTCGTGTCACCTCTAACCAATTTATAGCCGGGTATGAAGAGGGCGCGAGCGAACAACTGGGAATAGGCTCAGTAGATATTCAAACACTCTACACGCTAGGTGATGTGGATTCACAACCGGGTGAGACGTTATACCGCAGACTTGCTCAGGAATCCCTTCCAGCGCGACGTGTGTTGCTGTGGAATGC
>JBGSXK010000560.1:0-2290 GCA_041751455.1 Anaerolineae bacterium | reverse complement strand
GGTCGTTCATGGAAATGGTGTCAGAGCCGGAAATCGCATAGATCAGATCGCCCTCCACCTCACCGATCTGTGTCCGGGAGCCGTGCAAAAAACGTACTAGTTTCATGGTGTTGTCACCCATCTTAGAATGCAAAAACTAACAGCGTCTATTGTACCTGCTACCCATCCGGCCTGCCGAGCATTGTTCCTGGGTGAACTGAGGATTAACGACAGGGAAAAAATAGGTCATATGGCGTTGTAAGTATAGTTAACCTGTGTTAAAATGAAAACATCGAAGCTGAAAAATTATTTACACCTCAGTTTCACAGGGAGTGAAAGATGGTTGTGATGGACACCACCAGTAACATCACTACACAGAAACCTCAGACCAGTGGGAAACCCACCCACTGGTGGACACAGGACTGGCTGGAGGCGCGCCTCGTGGTCGTTACGGCGGCGGCCATTGCGCTCAGCTTCGCAGGTGAGCGTTTCGGCTGGCCAGTCACGCTGGTGCTGGCGCTCAACATTATTTCTTACCTCGCAGGCGGCTTCTTCGGTGCGAAGACCGCCATCGAAAGCCTGCTGCAAAAACGCATCGACGTGGACATGCTCATGGTGCTGGCGGCATTAGGCGCGGCGGCCATTGACCAGTGGCGCGAAGGCGCGATTTTGCTGTTTCTGTTTTCGCTCAGCAACGTGCTTCAGGATTACGCCATCGGGCGCAGCCGTCAGGCGATTAAGAGCCTGCTCAGGCTGTACCCCGAAGAAGCGCGAGTACGGCGCGGCGGCCAGGTCAGCACCATCAGTGCCAGCGCGATTCGCGTGGGCGAAATTGTCCTCATCCAGCCCGGTGAGCGCATCCCCGTCGATGGGCTTATCGTCAGCGGGCGCTCCTCCGTCGATCAGGCACCCATCACCGGCGAATCTATGCCAGTCGAGAAGCAGCCCGGCGATCAGGTCTTCGCCGGGACGCTCAACCAGCAGGGGGTGCTGGATGTGAAAGCTACCCAGCCGCCCGCCAATACCACGCTGGCACGGGTGATTAAGATGGTGGAAGAAGCTCAGGACAGCAAAGCCCCCACCGAACGTTTTATGGATGCCTTCGAGCAGGTCTACGCTTCGCTGATTATCGGTGGGGTGCTGCTGTTTATTATTGTGCCACCGCTGCTCGGCTGGACAGAGGATTTCAGCGCGCACTTTTACCGTGCGATGGTGTTGATGACCGTCGCCTCGCCCTGCGCGTTGATTATCAGCACGCCCGCTGCGTTTATTTCTGCCATCGCTTCGGCGGCGCGCAGTGGGGTGCTGTTCAAGGGTGGCGCATACATCGAACAGATGGCGGCGATCAGGGTGATTGCTTTCGATAAAACCGGGACATTGACGGTGGGTAAGCCTGCTGTGACCGACATCATACCCGCCGAAGGCATCAGCACCGATGACTTGCTGGCGATCACTGCCTCGGTGGAAGCCCGTTCAGAGCATCCCCTCGCCCAGGCCATTGTCAAAACGGCGCAGGAACGCACCTTACCTCTGGCTGAGGTAGAAAATTTCCAGAATCTCCCTGGCCAGGGTATTCAGGCGGTCGTCAGTGGCCAGATCATTCGCCTGGGCAGCCCGGTGTATATGCTGGATAATGCCACACTGCCCCCGGTGCTGGATGTCGCCCATGAACGGCTGCAACACGAGGGCAAGACCCTGGTGCTGGTGGAGCGTGATGGACAGTGGCTTGGGCTGATTGCCTTGGCCGACCAGTTCCGTCCAGAGGCCAAAGCCATCATCGCCAGCCTGAAGCGGAATGGCATTCAGCAAATCGCCATGCTCACAGGAGACAATCCGCTGGTGGCACAGTCCATCGCCGATGCGGTCGGCATTGATGTGGTCTATGCCGGACTAATGCCGGAGGATAAAGTCAGTGTGATTCAGCAGCTTCAGGCCGAGTACGGCCCGGTGGCGATGGTCGGCGATGGGGTGAACGATGCCCCTGCCCTCGCAACCGCCAGCATCGGTATCGCCATGGGCGCGGCGGGGACGGATGTCGCCCTGGAAACTGCTGATCTGGTTCTGATGGGTGACAAACTGGAACTTATTGACTATGCGATCAACCTGAGCCGCAAGGCCCGCCGGGTGGTGTGGCAGAATATCGCCTTCTCCATCGCGGTGATCGCCCTGCTGGTGGCTGGCACATTTGTCATCGACCTGCCCCTGCCGTTAGGTGTGCTGGGGCACGAGGGCAGCACCGTGATTGTCGTCCTCAATGGGCTGATCGCCCTGCTGCTCTGGCCGGAAATCCAGCGCCGCCGCTTGAGGAAAA
>JBGSXK010000559.1:0-21601 GCA_041751455.1 Anaerolineae bacterium | reverse complement strand
TCCTGCAAGTCACGGAACGGCCCACCATCTTCACGTGCATCCAGGATGTACTGAAGCGAACCCGCGCCCGCGTTTTTCACCGCCGCCAGCCCAAAGCGAATACCCTGTATGCCGTCCTCCTGCTGCTGGATATCGAAATCCAGCATACTGCGGTTGATATCCGGCGGCAGAATCACAATCCCCAGACGGTGACACTCCTCCATGAACACTGCGACTTTGGTCGAATCATCGCGCTGAACAGTGAGCAATGCGGTCATGTACTCGGCGGGATAATGCGCCTTCAGGAACGCCGTCTGGACGGTGATTACAGCGTAGTCGCTCGCATGTGCTTTGTTAAATCCATAATTGGCGAAAAACTCAATATCTGCAAAGATACGTTCAGCAACTTCTTCATCCACCCCATTTTCAGGCCCGCGTTCCCGGAAGATGGATTTGTGTTTAGCGAGGTCTTTTTCGCGCTTCTTCGATACAGCCTTGCGCATCAGGTCAGCTTCACCCAGTTCGTAACCGAACAACTGCCCGGCGACCTGCATAATCTGCTCCTGATACACCAGGATTCCGTAAGTCTCGGACAGAATCGCTTCCATTTTTGGGTGGTGATAGGTGACAGTTTCTTTGCCGTGCATCCGTGCGTTGTACGTCGGAATATAATCCATCGGCCCCGGACGATAGAGCGAGATGGCGGCGATGATATGCTCGAAGCGGGTCGGGCGCATCCCACGTAACATCTGCTGCATCCCCGTACTTTCCACCTGAAAGACACCTATCGTATCGCCGCGCCCAATCAGTTCAAAGGCTTTGTCCAGCGCCGCCGCCCATTCCGGGCTATCGTTCACCTGGTCATGACGGTAAGGGATATTCTCCATGTTGTAATGAATACCGTGCCGCTGCGCGATCAGGTCGCAGGCTTTGCGCAGAATCGTCAGTGTAGCCAGGCCAAGAAAGTCGATTTTCAGCAGGCCGATCGATTCGCAGGTTTCCATGGGGAATTGTGTTACCGCCCGCAGAGAACTGGTTTCTTCCTCGCCCTTTTCGCCTTTGGTCAGGCGATGCAGCGGGATGTACTCCACCAGCGGCTTATCGGCCACGATCACGCCCGCCGCGTGGGTAGAGGCATGGCGGGTGATGCCCTGCAAATCACGCGCCGTGTCGATCACCTTCCTGATGTCCGGGTTGGTCTTGTACAGGTTTAGGAGTTCCGGGTTGCCCTCCACATAGGTCATCAGAGGCTTGGGTTTCGGCTCGGTGGGGATGAGCTTAGCGGCCTGATTGACCACGGCCAGCGGCACATCCAGCGCCCGCCCGACATCGCGCACCGCCGCCTTTGGCCCCATCGTCCCAAAAGTGATAATGGCCGCGACTTTATCCTCGCCGTACTTGCGCGCCGTGTATTCGATCATCTCGCCCCGGCGGTCATCGGGATAATCCAGGTCAATGTCGGGCATACTGACACGGCCAGGGTTGAGAAAACGCTCGAACAGCAGGTTGTTGACGATGGGATCGATATTGGTGATGCCCAGCGCGTAGGCCACAACACTGCCCGCCCCAGAGCCACGCACGTTCCACCATATATCGGCCTGCCGTGCATACTGGCACAGATCCCACACAATGAGAAAATAGGTGTCAAAGCCCATGTTGTGGATGATGCCCAGTTCGCGGTTCAGCCGCTCAGTCAGCACCGGGTCGCTGCGCCAGTCGTCGTGATAACGCCAGCCCATGCCTTTTTCGGCCAGGTAGCGCAGATAGGTATCGGTGTTGTGACCGTGCGGCACCGGAAACATGGGTAGATGATAACCTTTGGGGTCGAGATCTACCTCGCACATCTCCGCGATCTTCAACGTGTTTTTCAGTGCTTCACCGTCACGCAGATGGCCGAAGTCCTTCCACATCTCTGTCTGTGACTTCAGATGATAACTGGCATCGCTCATCGCCAGCCGGTTTTCGCGCGGGGTACGTTTCAGTTCGCTGGTCTGGATACACAGCAGGGTATCATGCGGATCATAATCTTCTTCCAGCACATAATGCACGTCATTAGTCGCCACAAACTGCACATCGGCATAATCCCGGTTATCGATCAGCCACTGGTTGACCTGACGCAGTTCTGCGATGTCGTGCTGCTGCAATTCCAGGAAAAAGTTCTCCTTGCCAAAAATTTCCTGATACCAGCCAATGAGTTCGCGCGCCTGATCGTCTCGGCCTTCCATAACCGCATTGGGAATCTGTGCAGCCAGACAGCCGCTGGTGGCGATGAGTCCTTCAGCATGTTGGGCCAGAAATTCGCTGTCAATACGTGGATTGTAATAAAAGCCATTGAGCTGTGCCTCGCTGGCAATTTTGAGCAGATTCTGATAACCAGTCTGGTTTTTCGCCAGCAGCAGCATATGATACGGTTTACGATCTTCGCGCTCTTTGTGGAAGCGGGTGCGCTTGGCGAGGTAGGATTCCACACCGATAATCGGCTTGATGCCCGCGTCTTTACAGGCGCGGTAAAAATCAATCACACCGAACATCGTGCCATGATCAGTAATCGCCAGCGAAGTCATGCCGAGTTCTTTGGCGTGTTTAACCAGCCGGGGAATCTTGCTGAGGCCATCGAGCAGTGAGTATTCCGTGTGGACATGCAGATGGATGAAGTCAGACATGAGTGGGTTTCCGTCGGTTGTGTGAGCTATGGGGATTATAACATCGCTGAACGCGAAAATAGAACGGGTTTTCCGTAAGTTTGCATAACCTGACGATTGTCTTACAATGCGCTACAATACATCAGGATATGATTGGAATTTCACGCAGGAAACCCTGGCCATCATGACTGACCCGCAGATCACCGTGCTGCTGCTTGAACTTCAGGGGAGTTTGCCTTTCGTCCGTCAGAAGGCCGCCGAGTGTCTGGTGGCGTTGGGCGAGGCCGCTGTCCCGGGGCTGATCGCCTCATTGGGTGAAGAACACCTGCCCAGGGTGCAATACGTGGCAGCGGAAGCGCTGGAGCGTATACACACCCCTGAAGCGCTGGAGGCCGTCGAGCAGTGGCGCAGGAAACATCTGTAAGCCAAGAGCCAGCCGAGCTTACGACTAAAGACCGACGACTAGAGACTAATATTTATGACTGATGCGAAGATTAACCTGCTGCTCAAAGAGCTACACAGTCGTTATGCCATCCCACGTAAAAAGGCGGCAGATGCCCTGGTCGAGATCGGTACGGCGGCTGTCCCTGGGCTGGTCGCCCTGCTGCATGACGAAAAACACCCGGACGCACATAATATCGCGGCCCAGGTGCTCGAGCAGATCGGTACGCCGGAAGCGCTGGCCGCGCTGGAACAGTGGCGCTCCCAGGGCTGACCCGAACATGCCTGCAAACTACGGTGAAGGCAGGGCTTCCAGTATCTTTACGATCTGCGCGACGACCGCATCGAGCGGAATCGTGGTGACGATTTCGTGATCTGCGCCTTTGCGCAGCAGGGGTTCGACAGTGGCGAGATTGTCCAGCGTGGCCGCCACTTCGTCGGGATGTTTCCCATACGGATTGTTGGTTCTTGTCCGCAGCCGTTCCACGATCACCTCGGCGGGGGCGCTAAGCAGGATCACGGCATCCAACTGGGGATAGAATTTGCCCTGATTTATCGCGCAACCGCTCACAAACAGGTCTTCATCCCTGAGCGCGGATAACACTTCCTGCACACGATCCTCGCGCCAGACCCATTCGCCGTCTGCGTCGTATTCCGACCATCCCGGCTCGTCCATATCGACAGCCCTGTACCCAAGCGCGGCCAGCCGTTGAATGACGCTGGATTTACCGGTTCCTGACATGCCTGTTAAAAGTATGCGTCGCGGGATGGCTGCCCTCATTTCCTGGTTTGTTTGCTGCTCGTCAGGTTGTTCCCCGGCTGGCACATGCTAGCCACCGATGTGGTACATTTCTACCTTACGCTCACGCGGTTCTGTCAGGGCGAAGCGTTCCTCGCTGTAACGGTCTATACGGCTGCCCCAGGTCTGACGGATAATCTGTTCCAGTTCTTCATCAGTCGCCCCAGCGCGCAGGGGTGCGCGTAAATCTGTACCCTGTGTGGCAAACAGACAGGTAAACAGGCTGCCCTCTGGCGAAAGACGCATCCGCGAGCACGCCCCGCAAAAAGGCTGTGTCACGCTGGTAATCAGTCCGATCTCTCCACCACCATCCCGGTAGCGATAGCGCCGCGCCACTTCACTGCGATAATTGGCCTTCAGCGGCTCTAATGGCAGTTCAGCATCAATCCGTGCCACGATCTCAGCCGCAGGCACCACATCATCCATGCGCCAGCCGTTCATCGTGCCCACATCCATATATTCAATGAAACGCACAATCCAGCCACGTTCCTTACTATAACGCGCCAGGTCTACCAACGTATGATCGTTCACGCCGCGCTGCACCACCGCGTTAATCTTAATCGGAGTCAATCCGGCCTGTTCGGCTGCGGCAATGCCCTCCAGCACTTTACCCACGCTTGATCTGCGCCCATTCATACGCTGGAAAATTTCATCATCCAGAGTGTCCAGGCTGACGGTGACGCGCTGCAAGCCTGCCTCTTTAAGTGCCTGCGCCTTCTGGGGCAGGAAATAGGCATTGGTCGTCAGTGCTATATCCTCTACCCCTTCAATCGGCGCGAGCATCGCCACCAGCGACTCGATCTCCTGGCGTACCAGTGGCTCGCCCCCTGTCAGGCGCAGCTTAACCGCGCCCAGCCGCACCAGGATACGCACCAGCCGGGTAATTTCTTCAAATGTCAGCAGTTCCTCACGCGGCAAAAAGCGATAGCCCTCCCCGAAGACCTCGGCGGGCATGCAGTAAGTACAACGGAAATTACAACGATCTGTCACCGAAATGCGCAAATCGCGCAGGGGACGGTTGAATGAGTCGGTAATCATTGTGGGCATCCGATTTTTATCATATACATCTTTTTTATTATAGCATAACTCCTGTCTGGATGGGAGTATTGATTTTTCTACCCTGGTTACTCTTTTGTTGGGCTGAAGACGTGGCCTGTACAAATATTTTCAATACATTGTCTAAACTGTATTGATTGTAACCAAATTTTTATGAGGGTAATCAATAGAACCTGATAAAACATTTGTATCAAATGCCATTAGAATTATTACACGTAAATGAGAAGATCATGAGGAGAACATGAAATCACCTTCTATTTATAATCAGCGTCTGCGTTATTTATGTCTTTTTATCCTGCTTATCCTTCTCGCCACCAGCCTCTTGAGCCTGACCAGTGCGCAGAGCGAGGATATCGCGACTGAGGAACCTACTGAGGAAATTATTCCTACTGAGGCACCTGTGCCGACGAACACCCCCGAACCGACCCAGGAGATTATCGTGACCGAGGTCGTGACGGAAGAGCCTACGCTCGAAAGCACGGTTGAGGTTACTGAACAACCCACGCAAGAGGCGACTATTGAAGCCACGGTTGAGGCCACTGAAGAAGCAACGGAGCTGCCAGAAGTCACCGTGATTCCTTCACCCACACCAGAGGCTACCGATACCCCTACGGAAGAGATCGAAGTCATCCTGGCACCCCGTGCCAGCTATCCTACTTCGGGTATGGTTGTGGCAAGTTACCAGCCCACTTTCAGATGGAACCGCGTCAGTGACCGGTCTGTCCAGCGTTACGAAGTTGAAGTCTGGAATGCAACTTCCGCCATGACCCAACGCGCCATCGTGCGCGGGACACGCTACAAGCCAGTCAACAATCTGCTGGTCGGGTTTTACCTGTGGCGGGTACGCGGGGTGGATAAAAACGGCAGCCCGCTGGCATGGAGCGATACCCAGTCGATTACGATTGCGTCGCCACGTAATGCCAGCCCTGGTCTCTACCGCTTTGCTTCGCCCGGCCCCATGCTTACCTGGAGTGCGGTCACCTGGGCAGCAGCCTATCATGTGCAGATTGATGATGACCCACGCTTCGACAGCCCGGATTACGAAAACAACGCAATTGACATCAGCAATCTTGCTGTAACTGCCAATCCCCTGCCCAGCGGCCTATGGCACTGGCGCATTCGCGCGCAGCGCCCTGATGGCTCCTGGGGTAGCTGGAGTTCGCGTTATAGCCTGATCGTGGATACGGGTTCATAAACGGTGAGCATTGAGTGCGCGGTCATAAACGGATGCGGATGTGAGGGCATACTATGTCCAACCAGAAGGAAAACCAGATGAAAAACCTGTTTCCGCTGGCTGTAGGCTGTGGCTTGATCGGCACTGTGGGCATCATTGCTGCGGTGCTGCTGTTGGGGCTTGGCGGTCAGTCCACTGTGCCCACCAGCACAGCGCCCCCCGATGAAGTGCCCACTGCCGAAGGTGAGGCTGCCCCTATCGAGTCTGCACCTTCCAGCGCATCCACACCCATCTTCACACACATGACGCTTTCCAAAGCGCCGCGTCTCAATGAGCCAGCCCTGCTTACCCTGGTGGTGACTGCCGCTGCGGATGCGCCCAACACCACGGCCACCATCACGCTGCCGCCGCAGGCGGTTGTGATGGAAGGTGAACTGAGCTGGACGGGCGACCTCACGCCGCAGGAACCCATCACATTGTCTGTGACTATTCAATTTGTCGAAGAGGGCAACATGATGCTTGAAGGTAAAGCACTAAGCCCACAACCGACAGGTGATGTCTGGGGCGATGCGTCCTATCTCTATCTGTATATCACCGAAACAGCGGGCTATGAAGGATATGCCACCGATGGCGCGCCACCGCGTGCCAACATGGACGACCTGACACCCCCTTCGGTAGACCCATCATCTTAAACCAATGATCTGCTGCCAAAATCAACAGGCATAAGGATGCACAAACATGCTTTTCTTAAAAAGTTCTACGAAAAGAAAACCTCCCATCAGGCTGTTCCAGATCATCATTCTGGTGCTGATTGGGATCCTGCTGCTTTCCAGCACGGCGGCCTGGGCACAGGCCGAGCCGCGAAGAGCCGGGGATTTACATACTCCCATTGAAGTCGAACTTACTATCGATAATGTTCCACCGTTGGGCGGCACCGCCACTCTCATCTGTCATGTGTCCAGTGTATTGGATGCACCAGGGACTACAGCACAGATCGAACTGCCGCCAGGAGTACGTCTCACCGCAGGTGACCTGACCTGGCAGGGCGACCTCACCGCAGGTGAAACCGTGACGCTGACCGCTTCGGTGGTCTTCGATGTGGGCGGTGATCTGGCAATCTTCTGCCGGGCGCTGCGCCCGCTCAATGCTACAGAAAGCTGGGGCGACCTGGATCAGGTCTACGTCTCCATCAGTGCCGGCCAGGGACGGATGGGTTTCGCGCCCATCGCCCCGCAGGAGCGTGATGTGCTGGGCGGGATGGAAGCAGCAGGCGAAGGCCGTGTGGTGAGTGCCAATAATTTTTATCCCTCACCTTCAGCGTTTGGCGCGAGCGCGCCAGATGTGGCACCGCCCGCCGCCCAACCACAGCGCCCCGGCGCAGCACGTGAAGCCGTGGACAATACAGATGTGGTTCCGCGCGGGCCACTGACTGTTACAGGGCGCTTCCGCTATTATAACCGTAATGATGCGCTGGCTTCCGAACAGTTCATCATTCAGATAGTACGCGGGGACAACAGCGCGCATCTGGCATGGTGCTATAACGATGTGAATGGTTACTTCTCCTGTGGCCCCTTCAACAATCCCGGCGCTGCCGGGGTGCGGGCGCGGATGCTCTCGTATACAAGCTTTAATCCCTACAACGATATACTGGTCACTGTCAATCCCTCTTGGGGCACGGTAGGCAATACGACCAACGCTTATGGCACAACCACCAGTGTCCAGGTCTTTGCCGATGGTGTGCGCAATATTGGTGCGTGGTTTGTAACGAATAACGCCACCTATGAGCGTGCCTACTGGGTGACAGCAGACCTGATAGAAGTCTGGAAGTATGTCTACTTCGGCACAGGCGCAAGCCAGGTGCCTGTCGAGACTACCGGGCGCTCCACAGTGGAGTGGCGGATTGACAGCACCGACGGCACCTACTACAGCCTGGGCGGCAATATCCACCTGGACGGCACTGATCCGCTTTCCAGCACTGTGGTAGGTCATGAGTATGGCCACAATATCATGTACACTGTCTACGGCAACACTTATCCTCCTACGCCCAATTGCAGCCCACACTCCATCCCGTTAGTCAGCAGTGCGGGCTGTGCCTGGACAGAAGGCTGGGCGACTTTCATTTCGATGGCTGCCAACAATGATGTGTTCTACCGCTGGGACAGTGGAGCAACCATAAACCTGGAAACCCCCACCTGGGGTACATCAGGCTGGCAAAATGGCGACACCGTAGAGGGGCGCGTCAGCGGCGCGTTATGGGACATTCTGGACAGCGCCAACGAAGGCGAAGACCAGTACAGTGATGGTGGGATTACGCGCATCTGGGACACGTTCTATCATCAGAACGATAATACCTTTAGCGAGTTCTGGGCAGCATGGCGCTCACGCGGGCATCCCAATACCAGCGCCGGGCCGATCATGAGCATCTGGCAGAGCGCAATCAATTATCGGCTTGGCCCCAGCAATGACGACTTTACAGGCCGCCTCCTCGTGGGTGCGCTGCCTTATTCGCTGGTGAATCTGAACACCGCCAATGCCACCACCCAGCGACAAGACCCTAATACCGCCTGTGGTTCGTCATCAACTCGTAAGCAGTCACGCAGCGTCTGGTTCCAGTATACGCCAGGGGTCAGCAACACCTATCTGCTGCACACCAACGGTAGCAATTACGATACGGTGTTGTCGGTCTATACGGGGACGTTTGGCTCGCTGGTATCACGTGGTTGTAACGATGACGGCGGTACTGGGCTGCAATCCCTGCTCACAGTCACCATGAATGCCGGGACTACCTACTACATCCAGGTAGCCAACTATAGCAGTGGCAATGGTGGTTTGCTGTCGCTGTACATCGACCGCACCTACCTGCCTGCACCGGTCTTAGTCTCTCCGGCGAACCCCTCAACGACTACCGTCAAACGCCCCACCTTCAAGTGGGCAAAAGTGACGGGCGCAAAGAAGTATGAGTTTGCGCTGAGCGAGATCAACCCACCGGTGGCAATCCGTTACTTTGGCACCAAACGCAGTTTCCGTCCGCCGGCACTACTGACAGGCACCTACTACTGGCGTGTCCGGCCGGTAGACCGTTATGGTAATACCGGACTTTGGAGTGAAACACGCCAGATCACTATTATCTCTGCTCCCAGTGACGCGGCTATTGGGTATCGCTTCACCACCAGTACGCCAACCCTTCCGTGGTCACGGGTGAGCTGGGCAGCCAACTATCAGCTTCAGGTCAGCGCTGATAACCGCTTCCGCACCTCACAATACAGTGGTCAGGTGGATGCGGGCACATTGTCGGCAACGACAGCGCCGCTTGAGAACGGCATCTGGTACTGGCGCGTCCGCGCCCAGCGCCCGGATGGAAGCTGGGGTCCGTGGAGTGAGACAGGGGCATTCTCTGTAGAAGCTCCCCTCACGGACAGCCCATAAAACCTGAATTCAGGTTCTGAAAAGACATAAGCTCAGGCTGAGGTGGATTAAACCACCTCAGCCTGAGTTTTTATATCAGCAGGTGGCGGTATAATCTGCTGATGGTCACAGGAGGTTGCCCGATGCTCGAACTCATCTGTCCACATTCTGGCAAAACCGCTGCGCCGCTTGACTGGCAGTGTGATGGTCTGGCGCTGGAAATCGCTCAACTGCCTGCCTTCGATGCCGATCAGATTCACGTGGCGGACTGGTCACTGTGGCGTTATGCGGATATGCTGCCCGTAACAAAACTTGTTTCACTGGGTGAGGGCGGAACTCCACTGGTGACGACGGAGATTGATGGCGCGCATTTTCATGCCAAACTGGAATATCTCAATCCCACAGGTTCTTACAAGGATCGCGGAACCGCCATGCTGGTCAACTACCTGCTGGCGCAGGGCGTGACAAAAGTGGCTGAAGATTCTTCCGGCAACGCGGGTGCATCACTGGCGGCCTATGCGTCAGCGGCGGGCATCCACGCGCGTATCTTCTGCCCGGCCAGTGCCCCGGAAGGCAAAAAGCGGCTGATCGCCAGCTTTGGTGCGGAACTGGTGCAAATTGCAGGCGCGCGCGCGGCCACCACCGAAGCCATTCTGCAAGCGGTCAAAAGCATGGTTTATGCCACTCATGCCTGGAGTCCGCTTTTCCTGCTCGGTCAGATGACCGCTGCCTGGGAGGTCTGGGAGCAGTTGGGGCGGCGCACGCCGGACGCGGTGATCTGCCCTGTGGGGCAGGGAGGGTTACTGTTAGGCTTCGCGCGTGGGTTCAGGGCGCTGCACAGGGCGGGGCTGATCGAGCGCCTGCCGCGCCTGTATGCGGCACAGTCCGCTGCCTGTGATCCGGTGGTGTGTGCCTGGGAGCGTGGGCGGGAGGATATTGAGCCTGTGCAGCAAGGCGTGACCGTAGCCGATGGTATCGTGATTAACCGGCCTGTGCGCAGCCGGGAGGTACTGACAGCACTGCGGGAAAGCAATGGTGGGGCGTTACGTGTGGATGAAAGTGAAATCCTGGCGGCAAAGACCGCGCTCCATCAGCGTGGTCTGATGGTAGAGCCGACCAGCGCGGTACCTGTTGCCGCCCTCCTGCGTGAGCGTGCCACCTTCGGCACGGGGACAGTTGTCGTGCCACTGACCGGCAGCGGCCTTAAGACTTTGGAGTGAGCAAGCGCCAGATCATCAATGTTCACCCAGGTAGATTTTGCGTACCATCTCGTTATGCAGCAGCGCATCGGCCCGGTCATGAAGCATGACAGTCCCAGTTTGCAGGACATAACCGCGCTGGGCGACTTCCAGCGCCATGAGCGCGTTCTGCTCCACCAGAAGAATCGTCATGCCCTGCTGGTTAATCTTCTGGATAGTTTCGAAAATAAGCTCCACCAGCACCGGTGCCAGTCCCATCGACGGCTCGTCCAGCAGCAGCAAACGGGGACGCGCCATCAATGCCCTGCCAATCGCCAGCATCTGCTGTTCCCCTCCAGAGAGGGTGCCGCCGTACTGCTTGCGACGGTCTTTTAAACGTGGGAACAGGGCGTAAACCATTTCCAGGTCCAGCCCGATTTCTCTGGTATCCTGACGCTTGTAAGCGCCCATTTCCAGGTTATCCTGCACACTCAGGCGCGGGAAGATGCGCCGTCCCTCCGGCGACTGCGCGATACCCCTGCCCACCAGATCATGCGCGCTGACCTGATGAATGGGCTGGCCGTCAAAGATGATGGTGCCTTCACGGGGGTGCATAATACCGCTGATCGTGCGAATCGTAGTCGATTTCCCTGCACCATTCGAGCCGATTAACGTGACAATCTCGCCCTCCAGGACATAGAGATCAATCCCCTGAAGCGCGTGAATATTGCCGTAATAGCTGTGAATATTTTTCAGCCGCAGGAGTGCCTCCGCACTGCCGTCATTCACGGTCATGTCGCAGCACCTCCAACGCCCTGCGTCCCAGGTAAGCCTCAATCACACGCTCATCATTCTGGATGGCAGCAGGCAGCCCTTCAGCAATCTTCTTGCCATAATCCAGCACAGTCACTTTATCGGAAATGGTCATGACCACCTGCATATCATGTTCGATCAGTAAAATGGTCAGACCACGCTCATCTCGCAGTTTGCGGATAAAGCCGATCATATCCTGGGTCTCATTGGGATTCATGCCCGCAGTGGGTTCATCCAGCAGCAGCAGTTTAGGATGTGTCGCCAGCGCACGGGCGATCTCCAGGCGGCGCTGTAAACCGTAAGAAAGGCTGCGTGCCAGGTCATCTTCGTGGCCACTCAGGCCGACATACTCAATCAGTTCCAGCGCTTCAGATTCGGCGGCCTCTTCCTCACGGATGACATGGGGGAAACGCAGAATTGCCCCTAACCAGCCTGCTTTCAGGCGGTGATTCATGCCGATCAACACATTTTCCAGCACCGTCATATTGTTGAAAAGGCGGATGGTCTGGAAGGTGCGCCCAATGCCGATGCTCGTCAGGCGATGTGGACGCAGCCCACTAATCTTCTGCCCATCGAACACTACTGTGCCGGTTGTGGGCTTATAAAAACCTGTGACCACATTAAAAAAGGTGGTTTTGCCTGCCCCGTTGGGACCGATAATACTGGCGATCTGCCGATGCTCGATGCTGTAGTCCAGTGTATCAACGGCCACCAGTCCGCCAAACGCTTTGCTCACACCCCTTGCTTCCAGTAACACGCTCATCAGTCCGTCACCTCCGCCTGTGTGACAGGCACTTCCGGCGGTTTGCCTTTAAGCAGACCACCGCGTGGCTGTCCACCACGCCGTTGATTCCCAACCGGGAACAAGCCCTGCGGGCGGAAAAGCATCACCAGCACCAGCCCTGCGCCAAACATTACCCAGCGCCACTGCTGGATATCAAGCCCCGGCAGCACCGAGGGCAGCACCTGTGCCAGCAGGATCGTATCGAAGGTGGCGATGAGAATGCCGCCGATCAGCACCCCATAGACACTGCCCGCGCCGCTGAGGATGACGATAATCAACAGGAAGATCGACACCTGAAAACGGAACATCTCATACGAGATCACCTGGATCATGGAGGCGAACACCGCCCCCGCCAGCCCGGAGAACGACGCGCCGATGGCAAAGGCCAGCAGTTTGGTGCGGATGGGGTTCACGCCCATGAAGTCCGCCGCTGTCTCATCCTCACGGATGGCTTTCCAGGCACGCCCCAGGCGGGAGGCATCCAGCCGCCGCGAAGCAAACACCACGAAAATCACCATCGCGATGACAATAAAATACCAGGCGCGCGGGTCAAATGTGATCGAAAGCACTCCCGGCTCCAGTTGAAAAACATTTTCAATAAAACCCAGATTAGGCCGCCCCAGCGGACTCATACCCTGTGTACCATTGGTGAGGTTAAAGCTGTCCACCAGCACCCAATCGCCGATGCGAATAGTAATATGATCCAGGTTACGCACCAGAATCGGGATAATTTCACCGAAGGCCAGTGTCACAATCGCCAGATAATCGCCGCGCAGGCGCAGCGTCGGCGTGCCGATGACGATGCCAAACAGCGAGGCCACAAATGCGCATATCCACATCGCAATGAAGAAGCTGGTTTCCAGCCCATGACGCGGCCATGTGAGAACCCCAAACGTATAGGCCCCGATGGCGAAAAACGCCGCGTAGCCCAGGTCGAGCAAACCAGCAAACCCCACGACTATATTCAGGCCTAACGCCAGCACAACATAAATCAGGGCGCGATTGAGCGAGGTCAGCAGGCCAAAATTTGTGGCCTGTTCGATAGGCTTTATCAGAAAGGGCAGCAGAAAGATAAACGCCGCCAGGATGAGAATCCGTCCCCAACCAGGGAGGCCTGTCCAGCGTGAACTCAATTGAGTCATGATTACACCTTCTCAATCGACTGGCTTGAACCCAGAATGCCGGAGGGACGGAAGACCAACAGCAGAATGAGCGTCCCAAAGATGACAATGCGCGTCCATTCACCACTGATGTACAGGTCGCTCATGGCTTTAATCATGCCGATGATAAACGCACCCAGCACTGCGCCGCGAATATTGCCGATGCCACCGACCACCGCTGCCGTAAATGCCATCAACCCGGCCTCGAAACCCATCAAAAAGCGCCCGGAGTTGATATACAGCCCCCATACCACCCCGGCAGCACCCGCCAGCGCCCCACCGATAAAAAAAGTGGTGGCGATAATCCGATCTACATTGATGCCGACCATCGCCGCTGCTTCCCGATCCTGCGCACAGGCACGCATGGCCTTACCCAATTTGGTACGCTCAACGAACAGCGTCAGGCCGACCATCAGCGGGATCGTCACCGCGAATAAAAACAGGTCTTTGGTCGTAAACAGGATAAACGTATCCATACCGAGCCAGTTCCGCAGGATATTGGTATCGGGGAAGAAGCGTGGGTAATTAATCTGGCTTGGCCCCTGCCACACGGCATATAAGGCTTCCAGCGCGAAGGATACCCCCACCGCCGTAATCAATGGAGCGAGGCGTGGGGCGTTGCGCAGTGGCTTGTAGGCCACTCGGTCAATCGCCATGTTCAGCCCGCCCGAAAGCAGCATCGTAATGACAAAAATGATAGGCAGGATCACAAGCAGGCCAAAGCCGTCCAGGGGACGCGTGGGATTGATGATGCCGAAGATGCTGAGCGAAGCAAAAAAGCCAAAAGCAAAAATATCACCATGTGCAAAATTTATTAATTCAATAATGCCATAAACCATCGTATATCCCAGCGCGATCAGGGCCAGGTAGCTGCCGATGGTCAGGCCAATAACCACCTGCTGGATGAAAATTTCAGTTTCAATACTCATACCACCGCCGTAATTTGCGTTCGTTTTACAAGGGCGCAGCATTGCTGCGCCCTCAGACAAAACCAGTTTGTTTTACAGGAGATGACTTACTCGCCGGGGGTACAGGTTTCGTTCATCGTCGGGGTGATTTCACCTGCGAAGGCAAATTCACCATCAACCACTTCGTTACCACCCAGGGCAGTCAGTGTGGGGTCGCCATTTTCATCAAAGCCGAATATACCTGTCACACCTTCAAATTCCTCGGTCGTGCGGAAGGCTTCCAGAATAGCTGTCCGGTCGGCCTCGCCCGCGCGGCCAATCGCATCAAGGATCACCTGCATCGACTGGTAGGAGTAGGTAGACCAGGGCGACGGCTCGTAACCATACTGTTCCGTGAAGTCCGCCACAAAACGCTCACCAGTTTCACTGGTCAACTGCTGCGGGGTCAGGCCGGGGAAGGTCAGCAGCAGATTTCCATTGATGACTTCCTCGCCGCCCACCTGCTCGGCCAGCGCTGGGTTCACAAGGCCGTCCGGCCCCATAAATTTCACACCCGCGTCAAACAGCCCCAGCGCGTCCATCTGCTGGATTACCTGCGGCCCGCCGGAGTCGATCACGAAACCGCCGTAGACCAGATCCGCCTGAGCGGCGCGCACATTCGTCAGCAGGGTACGGAAGTCAATATCGGTGGATTCCACGCCGGAACGTCCAACCACTTCCAGGCCAATCTCCTCCGCGCGCTGCACGAAAGCATCAGCAATACCTTTGCCGTAAAGCTGGCGGTCATCCAGCACATACACCCGCTCATAACCCTGGCAGTAAGCCCAGGCCGCGCCTGCCCAGCCCTGAAGATCGTCCGAAGCATTGGTGCGGAAGTAGTTTACTTCGCCAGTCGGGCGGTAAATACCGGGTTCACCCTCAGCCCATTCTTTCGTCAGGCCAGGATAAGTGTTGGCGGGCGTAATCTGCACAATACCCGCCTGATTGGTGATCGGGATGCTGACCATCGCCGCACCGCTGTTGTAAGTACCAAAATACACCATGCACTGCGCGTCATTCACACAGCGCTGAGCGTTCTCCGCCTCAATCGTGCCATCCCAGGAGCCAGTGGTTGGGGAGGCATCATCGGTGGCGACAATCTCAATCGTGAAGCCTGCCGGGCCAACGCCATCGTTGTCCGCCAGATAATGCTCCAGTGCCAGCCGCGCGGCATCCAGCATACTCTGGCCTTCCGGCTGCATCGAGCCTTGCAGTGGCCAACTGGTATAGATGCGAATCACCTCGCCATCCTGCGCACTGGCAGGCGCAAACATCGCCAGCAGCAGCGCCAGGACAAGCAGCAGCGTAAAGCGTTTAGTCTTCATCTTACACTCCTCATTTAGATAGTAAACAGGTTTTATAAGAAGGTAAATGCATGATAACCTGTCGTAATAATTAATATTTGCCAAAATTCTAGCATACCTGAAGCTGCCTCACAACAAATGACGTGACAAATTTGATCTGTTAAGCCTCGGCACCTTTTCACAAACACAGTGGGAAAGGTAAAATTGGCCGTCTTTGAGCGGAAAGGGCAAACTTTTGATACGTGGCGCACTTTACGGTCTTTCGGCAGCCGCCATCTGGGGAGGGATGTACGTGGTATCCGATGTGGTGCTGGATACCATCCCACCATTCAGCTTATTGACGCTGCGGCTGCTGCTGGGCGCGGCGGTATTGAGTGTAATCCTGTGGCGCACGGGTCAGCTTCGCCTGCTCCCTCGCCATGACATGCTGCGCTTATTGGGCGTGGGTATGGTCGGCTTTGGCATCAGCCTGAGCGCACAATTCATTGGTACGGAACAATCCACTGCTGTGAACGGCGCGCTTGTGACCAGCGCCTCCCCGGCTTTTATCCTGGTTTTTGCAGTGCTGATCCTGGGCGAAAAGCTGACGCTCCAGCGTATTATGGCCGTAGCACTGGCCTCGGTAGGTGTAGTCATTATCATTGATCCCGGACAGGCGGATTTCAGCTCGGCGACTTTTGCCGGGGATGTGGCACTGGCAACCGCCGCTGTCACCTGGGGGCTGTATTCGGTGCTGGTACGGCACGTGAGCGCCCGGCAGGATACGCTGGTAGTCACCTATTGGGTCTTCATGGGCGGCCTGTTGATCGCCCTGCCAGGCGCGGCGCTGGAACTGGGGCAGCGCGATGTGGGCGAAATCAACGCGGGAGTGGTGTTGGGGGTGCTGTACCTGGGCGTGATCTCGACAGCGGTGGCGATGTGGTTATGGAATAGGGCTTTTGCGCTGGTGGATGCGTCTATCGCGTCGTTGTTTTTCTTCGCGCAGCCTTTAGTGGGGGCGCTGCTGGCAGTAGGGCTGTTGGGCCAGCAGATGACCCCGGCGTTATGGCTTGGCAGCGCGTTTATCGTGCTGGGGGTGCTGCTCGCCCTGCTCCCAGCAGCACGCCTTTTCAACCGACGCAGGCTGAGCATGAATAATTAAGATGAACCAGCGGACTGATTTTCAGACTTTTCTTGCCTTGGCGCTGCTCGTTTTGTCTGCGCCGCTGTTGACTCTCTTTCTGCTCGCATCGCGCCCACGTGGTCCGTATGTCATCTATCAGGTTTACACGCAAGACAGCAGCACACCGACCCAGCTCTACATGACGGATGTGCGGCGCGGCACAACGCAGCGCCTTTCCGATGGCACCACCTCGGACGAACGGCCTGCCATCTCGCCGGATGGGCGCTTTCTGGCTTTCCAGCGGCGCGAGCCTACTGCGCTGGGGGGAGAACTGCACATGATGGAAATCGCCACCCGCCAGACACGCATGGTCTCGGACGCGCCGGGGAGCTTCGCACAGATCGTCTGGTCGCCCGACGGGGAGGAACTGGCTTTTACCCGCATTTATGGCGGCGGCGTGGTGGCGGTCTTCCTCATGGATGCAGATGGGGGGAACCTGCGACCGCTGCTGGATGAAACGCTTTACCATAATTACCCGACCTATTCCCCGGACGGCGGAAAAATTGCCTTCTCCGCGCGGACAGGCACTTGGCCGGGCATTACCGATTTCATGCAGGGGCACAGCATCACCCGTGACGGACAGGTGCGCCGGGTGATGGAACTCTCGTCCACTGCCCCGGTGTGGTCGCCGGATGGTCGTTTCATTCTGCTGTCCGCGCAGCTTTTCTACGGCGACCCCGGTCAGGTTTATGTCATTGACCGGGAAAACGGCGAAAGCCAGTTGCTGCGAGTACCCGGCAACGTCAGCGAGGCGATCTGGTCGCCGGATGGTTCGCAGATTGCGTTTATCGCGCATCTTGGGCAGCTTGCTGACGTGCGTGTGATGGACAGCAATGGGCAGAACCAGCGCAGCCTGAAAAACGACCCGAACCTCATCCCGGCACAGATCACATGGTCGCCGGATGGTTCGCAGATCGCGTTTTATGGCCTAGTGCATGAGCAGGGGGACATCTACCTGCTGAATCCTGCGACGACAGAACTACGCAACCTGACGAATAACCCACCCGGCATTTATGCCAGCAGCCCCATCTGGAAACGTTGAAGGGCGCTATACCTTGAGGAAAATTTTCACCTCACTCTCGGCCAGGCTGTCGCGCAGCACCCCGTCCTGTACCCCTGTATCGTAGTCATAGAGATACTCGTGCCAGTGCCCGTCCTCCAAACCTGCGTTGCTGATGACAAACTCCCCCGCAAATTTGTCGTGCAGGTTCACCACGATCACGGCCACATTCCCCTGATCATTCCAGCGTTTGAAGGCGAAAATCCCGCGCTCGTCATCGCGCATAATCAGCTCGATGCTGTCACCATGAAAGGCCGGGGTATGTCTGCGCAGGTGAATCAGTCCCCTGTACCTGTTGCGCAGGTCATTGTTGGTTTCATTTGCCAGCAGTGCCCAATCCAGTGGTTGGTAGTCAATCGTCTTGGGCGCACTTTCGGCAAATTCCTCGCCCATCCACAGCATCGGCTTGCCCGGTGAAGTCAGCAGCAGCGCCGCGCCCAGCTTATTGCGCCGGAAGGCGGGTTCACCCAGCAGGCCGGCTTTTTCGCCCAACTGCCATATCACCCGATCCTGATCGTGGTTGTTCAGATAATTGACCACATCCTCGGCGCTGTCAAAACCATTCTGGCGTGGATCCATCACGTTCATCAGGCCATCAATGCTGTACGGTTCGCGCCCATTTTCCGGGATACCCAACACGGTAGACATCACCTGGTGCATGAAACTCTCATGCCAGGCAGCATCCATCGGGCCATCAGCCCCGGTAATGGACGGGTCCTGTGGCACATGCTCGGCAATAGTGATAAAGGGTTTTATACCGCCGATCTTCTGGTAAATCTGCGCCTGAAGCCAGCCTAGGAACTCGTAATTGTTAATGATGGCTGTCGCGTCGAAGCGAATACCATCGATATGGAAAGTATCGACCCAGAACATGATCGAATCCACCACATACTGGCGGGCAGGCCACACATCCAGGTTGGTATCATGATGGTAAAAATTGAACTTGGGCCCCCATTGAACATGCGGAGGGTCGGGGTTTTCCTCATAGTACCAGTAGGCATAATCGATCTTGGTAAAGGGCGCTTCGGAGTCACTGTGGTTGTACACGCCATCAATGATAATACGGATGCCACGACCATGCGCCTCATCCACTAACCGGCAAAGATCATCCAGTGTTCCATAGCTGTTTTCCACCGCGAACAGGCTGCGCAGGTTATAACCCCAGGAGCGCTCGCCGGGAAATTCTTTGACAGGCATCAGTTCAATAGCGTTAATGCCCAGGTCGGCCAGGTAATCCATTTTATCAATCACATCGACAAAGCGACCTTTGCGCCGGTCTTCCGCTTCTTCATCACCCGGCCCACCGCTGAAATCTCCCACATGCAGCTCATAAATCACCAGCTCATGATTGCCCGGTAGTGGTTTCTCGTCATGCTGCCATTGGTAGTGAGTCAGGATACGCTGGCCGTTTTCAATAGTGATAAGCGAATTCTCATCAGCATCCAGCGTGACATGCTGTGCATAAGGATCAAAGACCGCTGTCATCTGCCCTCTCATAAAATAGCTGAGGGATTTCACCATGAATTTGTACTGGTAAGTACCATCGGCCAGGGGTACGCTCACCCGCCAGTGTCCACGTTCATCCTTCTGCATTGGGATGGGCTGCCAGTCATTCCAGTCTCCAATGAGCGTAACTTCCTCGTTATAAGGCGCAAACAATAAAAACTCGACTTCGTGAGTTTGTTTCTCAGGCATTTAATTTTCCTTTTGAATATAGCAGGATATATTCTAGCTCACTAAGGATGAGTGCAGCCTGAGAATCAGGGAAGAAAGAGCGAAACGTAGATCAAAATAAAGTGTAATATCAGGCCTCAACGTATTTTCGGCGCACCTGCTCCACAATTTCCAGCAGACTTTCGGCACTATAGGGTTGACCGCATAGTTCGTGCCACAATGCCGCCAACGCCACCCCCAGTGCGTGGTCGTGACGCGGCCCCGGTGGTTCATCCCCGGCCAGCACGACGCACAAACCACCACTTTCTAGCCCAGCCTCACGCAGTGCGACAATAACCCCGGCGGGATAACGCGCCCAGGTGGGCAGCGGGCGCTGCATCACCGTCTGCTTGAGCTTGGCACTGCGAAAGCTAAAGGTAGTACGCAGCTCGTCGTCTGCCAGCGCCAGCATAATCTGATCACCGGGTTGGGCGGCAGCCGCCACCCACATATCCCGCCCAGGCGCTTGCATAATCCATTCCGGTGCAGCATCCGGGTAACTTTGCTGGAAAGCTAAAAACAGGCGCATAGGAGGGTCGCCAGAGATCACCACAGATTCAGACCTTTACTGCACCAGTACGATAGGGGCAGTGTACCACATTCATGCTCACACAGGCATCATTCTCTGATACAATGCATCGTAATTTCAGGTTATTAAGCGAAATAATAGTTATCAGCCGTTCACAATCTCAAGGCAGATCTGATGGGCGCTGAGTGGCTGAAATTTCACAGGTTGGATTAAAGGAATTTACGTGAAACCCTACTTGTTACTGGTTGTTTTCTGCATTTTTTGGGTAAGCGTGGTGCTGCTGCCTGTCAGTAATGCGCAGGACGAGCCTGGCACACAGATCAGCGATGCGCTGTGCGCCCCAGCGCTAGAGGCCGTCTGGACTATTGCCAGCGATGCCTGCCTTGCCAAACCTGCCGGGTACATCTGTAACGGGGGCAGACCGCCGCTGGTTGAGCCTGCCGGACTGGTAAGCAGCGCGCTGTCATCGGTGGGGGCGCTGGTTGAGGCACAGCAGGTGGACATGCTGCAAACCTCGCCGCTGAATATTGAGAACACCAGCGGTGGTGTGGCCTGGCTGCGGCTGGGTGATCCTATTCCTATGACGGGGCTGCTGGTGGGTTATGTCGCCGTGCTGGATGCCACCCCGCCGGATTTCCCCCCGTGGCAGTCTATGGTGGTGGTCACTGGTGCAGAAGCACCGCCCTGTACCAGTGCGCCACGCAACGCGCTTATCCTCCAGACTCCGCTGGGTCGCACGACCAATGTTGTGGTCAATGGGGTGTCTGTGATGTTGAACGGCACGTTAATGATCCAGACGCAGGGGAGCGAAACCCTGTTCCTGGGGCTGTCCGGCAGTGCGCGCATTCTGGCACGTGGGCAGGAACAGGAGATCTTACTGGGCGAGCAGTTAGCTGTGCCCTATGAAGCAGGTGATTTCTTCACCCCGGCGGGCGCGCCTTCTATACCGGATTTTATGGATAACAACCGTGTACAGCATTTGCCTGTCGCGCTGCTGGATCGTCCGTTGATCCTGCCGCAGCCAGGGTATGTCACAACTGCCGGCCTGGTCAATGTACGTGCTGAGCCTTCGACCCAGGGCGCGCTGCTGGGGCAGGTAGAGCGTGGCCAGGTACTCAGCGTGTTGGGGCGCAATCCACGCGGCGACTGGTATCATGTGCGACTGAATACAGGGGAAACCGGCTGGATGTTCGCCGATTTACTGATCCGCAACGTGGGCGAAATCCAGAAGGTGTATGAAGCCACACCACAGCCGCCCCAACGTTACGGCATCAATGGCTTGATTGGGCGGGTTCAGGCTCCGGCAGGCATCAATGTGCGCAATGCGCCGGATGTCAGCTTCTCACAGGCATTTTCCCTGCCCGATGGCACCGAGGTTACACTGCTGGCACGCAGCCCCTATAGCCCTTGGGTGAAAATCCAGCACGGTGAGAGTGTCGGGTGGGTGGCGCTGCT
>JBGSXK010000558.1:0-3726 GCA_041751455.1 Anaerolineae bacterium | reverse complement strand
CATTGTTGAAGTCAATGACATAGCGCAAGTCCATCGAGGCATTGCTGCCATTCTGGTAGTTGCCAACAGGGCTATCGGTAAAGGAATTGGCACTGCCGAAGACACCGCTTGCGGTAGTGCGTCCCCAACGGCCTTCCATCAGCCAGTTCCGGGTGCCTTCTTCGGCATCATCAAAGAACGGATAATCTGTAAACCGATCTCTGCCGACCCGCTCCAGATAAATCTGGTCAATATGCCAACCGGTCGCTTCCTGGCTGTTATTAACGGTGAGGGCGAAGCGCAGGCGGAAGGGCTGCGTTTCAAAGTTCGGAATACTGGTGAACGATACTTCCTGAAACACGAAGTCATTCTGTCTCTGGCGAGTGCCATTGGTAGCCACAGATACAAAGGTTTGCACGTTCTGCCAGTTATCCGGGGTCAGGTCATGTGGGTCGCGCGTCCATTGCAGAGCGATATTATCACCGCGCTCAATATCCCAACGATGGAAGAAGGAAAGCTGCGGCGGGCCGTCATCGCCTTCGGCATCCGGTATCGCCGGAGGTCGCAGGTCAATCCAGCCGTTAAATTCCAGCGCGTGAACACGTGGGCTGCCTTCAGCACTACGGACATAGTTAGTGGTTTCCGCATTAGAGTCCCAACCGGTGCCATTTTGGCCGCCATTCGCGGTCAGATCCCAGCGGCCAGAGAAGATGAAGTCGTTTTTCTGTGCGGTGGAGTCCAGGTTCCAGTAGGTGCCGCAGTTGGCCTGCCGTTGTTCTACAGTTGAGCCAGTGCCGCTGCATACACCCAGGAAGCGGGTGGAATTATCGAAATCGCGGATTTCAATATCGTCTACATACCAGCGTCGATTGCTGCCGCCGCCGCTGTTTTCCATGCCAAAGCGCAGTGCTACCCTGCGGTCGGACCAAGCAGCAACATATGATGTGAGGTCGATAGTATTGCGCGTCCCGTTATAATTCGCGCTGCCCCCGCTGCGCAGGTTAATCCTTTGCCAGTTGCGCAAGGTTGGGTCCACATTATATTCCGCGATTTCTACCCACACAGAAGTGTTGGCAGACAAATCCCATATATCCCAGAAGATCAGCTTGGGACTGGTGAGCGAGGAGACATTGACCGAACCACGCAGTTCCAGATAGCAGCGCATGTTGGCCGGGAAGTCGCCATTATTCGCTTCTTCCCACATAAACGACAGTGAATTAGAGCGATCTGTGTCGGCGCGATACCAGACACACTGCGGCTGACCGCCTGTAGGAATGGTCGAGTCACCCAGGACGCTCTGGTTTGCCAGGGCCTCAATGGCCAGCCCAATGGTCGCGCCGCCCGTACCTTCAAAGTAATCCAATTGGAGGGTGTGGAAGCCCGGCGCAAGGGTACGCACAACACTGAAAGTATTAATACCCTGCGCACGCCAGTTGTCGATAATCAGACAGCCATTGGGATAGGTGGTGCCGCTGCCGGTGGCTGGGCCGCCGCTGTTAATGCTGCCCGCACAGCCCGGCGTGGGATTAATCCACAGGCGCGTGCCGTCATCTGCCCGCGTGGTGAACCGTACTGTAAGCGGGTCTGGCCCTTCGATATAAATCTGGCGCACGAAGCGGATGGAGAAGTTATCGTGCAGCCAGCCTATAATCGGCCCGGTGCCCGCAGGCCAGTCATAATTGATGGAGAAGCGGTTGCGGCCATCCCCGATGTCGCCGTTGTACAGCTCGAATTCTGGTGTGCCGGAAAGCGTGGTGTTGTCGAAATACTGACCCAGCCAGTCATCTCCACCGATCCATACACTGCTGTCCACACGCCACCACTCCGGGTTGTCGATAGTATCGAGCCAGGGAGCCTGATGCTCAAAGTCACGTGGGGTCGCTGTCGGCCCCATAGTGGGGGTAAGCGTTGGGGTTTGTGTGGGGGTTTCGGGTGTCCATGTCGGTGATGGCCCTGGTGTGATCGAGGGCGGTGGTGGTAGCGCCGGGTTGGTCGGCGCGGGGGCATCTACCGGTGGATTTTCGGCCACCCATTGCACAGTTGCCCAGAAGGAATCACTTTCGCCACGCCCAGCCGCCAGTTCCTCGATATCGGACTGATTCTGCCCCAACAGGTTATAAACCGTATTGCTGAAGACATTGCCGATAGCGGGGCCAGTGGCCGCCAGTGTGACTCCAAACAAAATGGCGATCAGCACTGTAATCAGTGCGTATTCGAGCATCGCCTGACCTGACCGGCCATGTTGCAGGAGTTTTTTGCCAATTTGCTTCAATGACATAATAAATGCCCCCTCATCCAACCGAATCGGATTGGTGGTTTACGAGCCTGATCTACCTATCTCTAATGGTACTCTACTATCGCAGATTGTGAATTTAATTTTGTCGGTGAGTTGTTTGAATGCTTTGACAATTTTTCGCTACGGATTTACCCCAAGCAGCTCTGGCAACATTATAATATCCTGCATTGTATTGCAGCAGAATAGTATAGAGGTGGGAGAGGCTGATGACGGCAACAATTATTGATGGTACGCAGGTAGCGGCACGGATGCAGTCTGAGCTGGCGGGGAAGGTCGAGCGTTTCAAGCTGGAGTATGGTTATGCGCCAGGGTTGGGCGCGGTACTGGCAAGTGATGACCCTGCTTCGGCTCAATATGTGCGTATGAAGCGCCGCGCCTGTGCCAAAATTGGGATTGAATCCCTGACTTATGAAATGGATGCCCATAGTACGCAGGGGCAGGTCGAAGATGCTGTGAGAACGCTCAACGACGACCCAAAAATTCATGGGATTCTGGTACAACTCCCGCTGCCCTCACAAATCGACGAGGAACCGGTGCTGCGCCTGGTCAACCTGCAAAAAGACGTGGATGGGACTAACCCTATCAATATTGGAATGCTGGGGATGAAGGGGCGCACTCCCACCTTTACCCCCGCCACACCCACCGGTTGTATGCTGCTTTTGGAGGAGGCCGGGGCACAGATCAGCGGAGCGAATGCGGTGGTTCTGGGACGCAGCAATATCGTTGGGCTGCCTGTTGCACTCATGCTGACTAAAGCCAATGCCACTGTCACTATCTGTCACAGCCGCACCCGTGATATTCCGGGCATTGTGCGTCAGGCTGATATTGTCATCGCGGCAATTGGGCAGCCGGAGTATGTCAAAGGTGACTGGCTCAAACCGGGCGCGATAGTGATCGACGTAGGTACGAATCGCATTGATGACCCTGAGGCGGAAAAGGGCTATCGTTGGGTCGGAGATGTCGAATTTGAAAGCGCGTGGGCCGTTGCAGGGGCAATCAGCAAAGTGCCAGGTGGGGTGGGGCCGATGACCATTACCATGCTGCTGCACAATACGGTCAAAGCCGCATGGCAGTATGTTAGGGAATAAAACAGCGGCCTCAGTGGTGTAAAAACTTGAATCTGTGCCACACTTTCCTGTTTAATAGGAAGAATAACGGTTGATCGCCGTCCACAGGCTGCGGCAGCCGGGGAAACATCCGACTGATAAAGAGGTTTGCCTGATGACAATCACTGAAACCGATGCGACGCGGGCACTGAGCGATTACCTGCACACCCGCCAAATGCGACTTGATGCCTGTACGCTGCGTGCTGTATTGGGTGCGCTGGTCCATGCTCTGATGGAGGTAGAGGTGAACTCGTCACTGGAGGCTGGGCGTTATGAGCGAAGCGGCACACGGCGCGCTTATCGCAACGGCTACCGGGAGAGTCCCTGGCAAACTCATTATGGGGA
>JBGSXK010000557.1:0-5853 GCA_041751455.1 Anaerolineae bacterium | reverse complement strand
CAGTGCGGTCTGATCGCAGCCATTATGTGATTCCCTGCCAGTTGTGGTGTGCAACGTCTTTCTATTATAGCTCTGTAGACACATCCTGGCATCACCCCCACAACATCTGGCGCTGGTTGTGGGGCATGAAGACCCACATATCATCACCCCCTGTACCCATAAGGCACTGTACTAACGAATGTTCTACTTTGTTCCCGCCCATATCCCCCATAGGCATCGTGCCCCCGGCATGGCTCTATGGCATAGTAGGTATTGTTGCTGTATGTCGAACATGGACAGTATGCAACTCCTTACCGAAATCAAGCAGAATAACGAACATTTCAGGAGGTTCATGAAGATGAAGACAGGATTGGTCTTACTGCTTTTAGTCATTCTGGCCGCTTTTGGCAGCCTGACGCTGGCCCAGGAAGTGGGACAAGTCACTATCAGTGATGTTACGGGCAATTCCCCAGAGTATTATGGGCAGACAGTTACACTCGAAGGTGTGATTACCGAACTGGTGAATGTGCGCACGTTTGTCATCAGCGATCAAAATCTGATCGATAACCAGCTTCTTGTCATTAACAACACCGGGCGTGAGTTTGACCTGCGTGTGACTGGTGACCAGCGCGTGGTGGTGACGGGTATTGTGCGCCCCCATTATGCTGAAGGTGGGCTGAGCCAGATTAACACCGCGATGGCTGGTATTGATGCGCCTGGTGTTAACGACCCGGCCATGCAGCCTACACAGGACCCCGCTATGGCAGACCCGACTGTTGATCCCGCTCAGGATCCGCTGGTAGACCCGACACAGGACCCTGCTCTGGTAGACCCGGCTGCTGATCCCACTCAGGATCCTGCTTTGGTTGACCCGACCCCGGTGCCGCTGGATGATACGACAGGAATGGGTACTGGTCAGTTCCAGATGGATGCCATTAATCTGGCGAGTATGATCCTGCCGGATCGTCTGCACCAGCACACTATCCTCGAACTGATTTCCATCCAGGACCTCATTTTCGTGGATGAGTTCAATCAGTAAGCCCTAGGGCCTACACGCTCTAAAGCTGACTACAGCACGGCCTCCCAACCAGGGAGGCTGTGTTATTTCTGGGGCGGAACTGTCTTCAGGGGTTTGAGCAGGCTGCGATCAAAGCGCCCGATGTCCTCCGGTCGCATTGTCTCCAGCTCCGCACGGACACGTTTCGCGTCGTCGCGCAGTTGTCTGACATCAATACCCTGGCACACCTCCGGCAGGATATTGAGCCACTGCATACTGCGCAGCAGCATCTTCAGCGCCCCGCGATGATTGCCACGTTCAATCTGATAATAGGCCACCCCCACCTGTAAAATCGCCCGGTAGAGATCGCGCACTGGCCCCTCGGTCTGCACCCACTGTGCTTCGAACAGATCGTGCTGCGGGTAATATTCCCCGGCGTTGAATTTTTCGACTCCCTGCACCGCCAGCGCGGGCAGACTTTCGCGGCACTCACAGTCGAGCCGCGCCAGCAGATCAGCATCCGGCACGCGAGCATACTGGGCGGCCAGTGCTGCAATCTGTGTGGGCAGGTCAGCGCTGGAGATGGCGAAATCCGCGCCAGCCAGGAGCGCTGTGTGCTGTTGGGCGGCATCGTCGCTGACCAGAATGACCGGTATGCGCCGGGTGGCCGGGCTGGTTTTCGGCGTGGTCGTCCAGAAGCGCCAGTCGGGGTCGCTGCCATCCACCACGATCAGCGCGATCTGCTGGTCGGTCAGCCGGGCGATATACCCTGCCCGCTGCTGTTCGCCTCGCAGCGTGTAATCTACACCAAGCTGCTGTTCGAGCGTATTCAGCCAGCCGGGTGCGCCTGTAACAGCAATGATGGGTGTACTCATGACGGGTTACTCATCACTTTTTTCAATGCTGATATGTTCCAGCACCAGTGACTGTGCCCCCTCCACGGGCAGCAGGCCAAAGCCAAAGCGCCCCTGCGGTGTGACCACTGCGTACTGGTTGTCGATCCATGCCACAAAGCCCAGCGGCCCGCGTGGTGCACAGGGGGCCTCATGCACGACCTCATCCTCCACACGGAATGTCACTCCGTCTGGCCGCCAGTCCAGCGTATAGGTGTGTGGCGCGCACAGCAGTTCGCCCGCCAGCAGATGCTCACTCACGCCAATGGCCTGCTGACCAATAGGCCACAGCCGCCTATACAACGCCGGGATGCGCATCAGCAGTACCCCGATGGGCGCAGCAGGCGCAAGCGCCAGGAACTGCCAGCGGCGCGCGTTGATGGCTGCGGCTTTCCAGCCCGGCCCCGGCACATCCTGCGCAAGCTGTATATCGCTGGGCGGCGATGAGAAGAAGAACCACACGGCCTGCGGCAGTCGCCAGCCGATCTGCCCCGGCATAAAAGGCTGGTTCCAGAAGCCGAAGCCCGCCGTACCGCGCAGCAGGTCTGGGCCGGGGGTCGCATAAGCGCGCACGGTCAGGCGCAGCGGTGGCCGCCAGGCGAAATCATGATCGGTGTAATCACTGATCTGCGCGTCGCTGTAATCTGAGGCCGGGGTGGGCGGGTTGGTCAGCCATAACTGGCCGGACTGTGGGTTGACCTGCCCTCCACCGATTTCGGTTGTGCGCCAGTAAGGGCCGAGGCCGCTGGCGAAGTCGTCACTGAGGGTGGCTGCTGTTTTCATATGGACTATTGTACCATTTGTGTGCCATAAAACATTTGTGCGCTTTTCGCGCGCTCCGCTCTCCGCTATAATAGAGGTAGAAAAATCGGATGAGGAGGGTGTTTATCTTTGGATATTACATGGTATGGACACAGTTGTTTTCGCCTGACCGAGCGGGGCCAGATTGCGGTCATCACTGACCCCTATCAGGAGCGCATCGGCCTGCCGGCGCTGAGGCTGAAAGGTGATGTCGTCACCGTGAGCCATGATGAGGCCGGACATAACAATGTGGCGGCAGTGAAGGGTGAACCGCATGTGCTGGCCGGGCCGGGCGAGTACGAGATTGGCGGCGTGTTTATCTCTGGCATTGCCATGCACAATTTAGAGGAGAACGCCCCCCTTTGGAATGTGGCTTATCTGTTTCGTTTTAATGATCTGACGGTGCTGCACCTGGGCGATCTTTCCCATGTGCCTAACCAATCGACTGTCGAGGCGTTGGGCGAGGTTAATGTGCTGCTGGTGCCGGTGGGCGGCGGAAATGCGCTGCGCTCCAGCCAGGCCGCCGACGTGATCGGCATGATCGAGCCGCATTACATCGTCCCCATGCATTATGAACTGCCCGGCCTGAAGGTCGAACTGGAGCCGGTGGAGAAGTTCTTAAAAGCGATGGGTGTCAGTAAGGCACAGGAAGAGGATATGCTTAAAATCTCGTCCGGGATGCTGCCAGAACAGCCACAGGTGGTGGTTTTGAGGCCGCGCGTGGAAGTGGAGTAGGGCGCAGATGAATGTCAAGCTGATTATGAACTGGGATATTAAGCCTGGGCGTGACCAGGATTACTTCGAGTTCAAAGTGCGTGAGTGGATTCCTGGCATTACGGACCTGGGCCTGAAGCCCTCTGGCGCATGGTATACCGCGTACAGCCGCGAGGAAGACTGCCCGCAGATTCTGACGGAAGTGGTGGCTAAAGACCTGCTGACCATTCAGGAAATTCTCGACACTGATGAATGGCATGTCCTGCATGAGAAACTGCTGGAATATGTGGATAATTATGAGCAGAAAATTGTGCGCATCCGCACCGGCGGTTTTCAGCTCTAGAAGGTTTCAACGCTCATCCTGTTATCTGTTCAGGGGCGCTTCTACAGCGCCCCTGCTGATTCCCGCTGTGTGGGGTGAATCAAAAAGGACAGGCATCACCCTGTCCTGTGGCTGGCTGGGTAAGTGAAAGCCGTTCAGCTGGCTTTCTCGGTCGAAGCCTCTTTTTTGGATTCGGTCTTTGTTTCAGGCTTGGATTCGGCTTTTGTCTCGGCCTTACTTTCGGGCTTGTTCTCGCTGCTGCTGCTGTCTGCCGTCTCAGTTTTCTCACCCTGACCCTGGCCGTTTTTATGACCGTTAGCCCCGCTTTTGCTGTTTTTATTGTCGGTCACATAGAAGCCTGATCCCTTAAAGATCACACCTGGATTGTGAATTACCCGAATCACCTTTTGCTCGGTGGTGGGGCACACCACCAGTGGATCATCCAAGAATTTCTGCTGAATGTCGAAGGTAGTGCCATCCTCGCGGCGATAGGTATAAACAGGCATAAATCGCTGACCTCAAGTGAACCTAGTATGGAATTTCGTACAGAGTGAACCATGATAATGATATAGCAGGAGTTTAACCAGTGTCTATATGGCCTGCGAATTTCTGATGCAATTTATATAGAGCCAATGCCGGGCACAGGCCAGTACCCTGCCGGGCAGCCTGGGGGCTGCGCTGTACTGACCTGCGCCCAGGTGTGTTAAGCCTCGGTAATGGTGACGGATTCCAGCTTATCACCCTGGTTGATGGCGTTCACCACCTTTTGCCCGTCGCCTGTCACCCGGCCAAAAACGGCGTGTTTGCCATCCAGCCAGGGTGTTGCCACGTGGGTAATGAAGAACTGCGAGCCGTTGGTATTGGCCCCGGCGTTGGCCATGCTGAGGATGCCTGGGCCATCGTGCTTCAGCTTAAGGGCAGAGGGTTCGTCGTCCCATTTGTACCCGGCATCGCCCCGGCCTGTGCCTGTGGGGTCGCCGCCCTGCACCATGAACGGCGGGTCTTTAATGACGCGGTGGAAGACGAGGCCATCATAGAAACCATCACGAGCCAGAAAGACGAAGTTATTGACGGTCACGGGTGCATCTTTCGCCAGCAGTTGAATATCGAATGCGCCTTTGCTGGTCTTGAAGTGGGCCGTGTAGGTTTTGTTGGGGTCAATCTGCATCGCCGGGGACGCAGAATAGGATTTTGCCATAGGATTCTCCTGAGTTTCAATTTGCCATTTACCCACATCAGTCTAACAGAAAAAAGCCGGGTGGCAAATGCCTGCCGGGCAACAGGATATACAGGCACCGTTCACCTGCCAGAACCACTGAAAACATCCCCTGTATGAATCTATGAACGTGAAAACGTAATAATGTTTGAAATCTATAACGATTTTTGTTGTGGTAAACCGGCTGCCTGTGCATCTATAAAGATAGAGAGAAGCGCTTCCACCTGTAAAACCACCGTTGAAAAGTTTACCAGGAGGACAAAATCATGCTCCGGCAACCCACTGTAAATGAGAACCTTATCGGCACCGAAAGCCCGCAGGCTGCGCAGCATTCTGCCGTCATCAACCCTTACGCACTGGCGGAGCAGATCACGGGGCGCAAAATTGCATGGCAGGAAGTGCCGGATAAAAAGCGTCTTTTAGAGCAGATTTTGCTCACCCCTTATGAAGAACTGTTTGACCCCAAGTACGAAGGCCCACTTTATACCGGGCTGCGGCTCAACGAGAAGATGGAGCTTGAACAGGTGCGTTCTCCGCTGCTGGATGTGAAGATCAGGGTGGATACCAATGATCTCGACACCCCCACTGACCTGCTGGACATCAAAACCCTGGCCGACCTGGGACCACACTTCGACACGCGCGATATTGGCGGCATTGAGGTGCAGCGGGTGGAGGAAATCGGTTATCGCTACCTGTGTCTGACCGTTCGGCTGCCCGATCGTAACCGGCTGGAACGGTTGGCGCGGGTGTTTACCCCGGAACTGGTCGAGGCTATCGCTGTCGATCCGGCTACAGTAGGCAGCAAGAAAGACTGGACACCGCCCAACGGCACCTGGAGCGACCCCGGACGTTTCTTCAACGAAGCCGCCGAGTTCTTCGACCCGATCCAGGGTGCAGTCGCTAACTGTTACTATATCGCGGCGCTGTCGGC
>JBGSXK010000556.1:0-7085 GCA_041751455.1 Anaerolineae bacterium | reverse complement strand
GCCGCATACGAGTAGTTGAGGCTGAGTAAGCCCTCGCGGTAGACATAGGTGTCGATGATGTCGGCCACGCTGTAGACTGCGGGCGAATAGAGCAGCAGAATTTGCTCAAAACCGGCATCCAGGATATTGCCGATCTCGAAGATAAACAGGATGGCGATGACAAAGCTGATGCCTGGCAGGGTGATATAACGTGCCTGCTGGAAGCGGTTCGCGCCGTCGATCTGCGCCGCTTCGTAGAGATGCGGGTCGATGCCGCTCATGGCCGCCAGATAGATGATGCTGCTCCAGCCGATGGTCTTCCAGACATGCGAACTGACAAGCAGGCCACGAAAGTGGTCAGGATTTGCCATGAACGACCATTTCTGCCCGGTGACATCGTTCAGCCACTCGGTCAGCATCCCGCCGCTGGTGGCAAAGAGGGCAGTCAGCAGCCCGGCGACCACGACCCAAGAAATGAAGTGGGGCAGATAGGAGATGGTCTGCACGATGCGCTTGAAGCGATCGCGGGTGACTTCGTTCAGAAGGAGCGCAAAAAGGATGGGGGCGGGGAAGCCAATGAGAATCTTCAGCCCGCTGATGGCCAGGGTATTGCCCAGGATATTCCAGAAAAAGAAGGAGTTAAAAAAGCGCTCGAAATGCTTAAAACCGACCCAGGGGGCATCAATGATGCCCTGGATGCCACCGAAGGGCGAAATATCCTTAAAGGCGATCACGATGCCGGCCATCGGGATATAGTGGAAGATCACGAAATAAAGAAGGCCAGGGGTTGCCAGTAGGTAATAAAAGCGATATTTCCAGATTTTTCGGCCCAGTTGTTTCAGGCGGGTATCCAGTGGGCGGAGAGGGACCGCGCCTGTGTGCTGTACGTCAATCGTGGTTTGGGACATCGGATTTCACCAGGTCTTTCAATTCGCCTCCGGGAGGAACTTCGCGGCTGCCAGGGGCAGGGCAGAAATGCTGCCGTACCCCTGGAAAGCTTCAGATTTATGAGCCAGTGAACTCGAAATATTGTGCAGTAAGGGCGTTAATCCAGTCTTCCATGCCTGCACGGTACAGGTCTTCGACGAAGTTATCCCACTGATCTACCGGGCGCGCACCTGTGTAGAACAGCACAAGCTGTTCTTCGATCAGGCGCTGAAGGTCGCCCAGGCCGGGCACTTCCTCGGCGATGCGATTGGTGTTATAAACGACATTCGCATCGAAGGGGAGCCTGGCATCGCTAAAATCGCGCAGCTCATTGCTTAGATAAGCGTGGTGCATGGCACGCGAGGGGTCGAGGTCACGGAAGCGAATTTCGTTGAGCAGAGTCAGCCCCATCGAGTATTCGCCTTTATAACCTACAGAGGTATCACGCTCGATCACCTGCCCGGCCTCATCGCTCCACCACCAGCCCTCATCTTCAATCCCGTACTGGCTGGTGAGCAGGTTTTCGACATCGGCGTACATCCAGTCGATAAGCTGAATGACCGCGGCAGGGTTCTGGGCTTTTTTGGTAATGACATAGCCTGTGCTGCCAGGGACGGCGACGGTGGCCAGATAACCTTCTGGCCCGGTGATGGAAGTACGCACGTACTCCATGCCTGTGCAGGCGGATTCAATCTGCGGGACGATGAGAGTGATGCGCGAGTACCAGGCCATGTGAATACCTGCATTACAGGTACGCATGACTTCCGGCTCGTCCCAATTGGTGAAAGCATCGGGATAGAGATAGCCCGCCGCGTACCACTCGGCAGTTTTGGCAACCCAATCCTGTACGCCGGGCTGCAAAATCCAGGGCTTCACGCGATTATCGCTTTCGTCCAGCCAGTTGGAATAGCCGTATTCCGTCCAACCTCCGACGGATGACTGTGGCCACCAGCCGACTTTGGTCGTGATGAAAAAGTCGGGATTATATTCCTGGAATGCGGCCATGACTGCTTCCAGTTCTTCGACGGTGGTGGGCACTTCCATGCCGATAGCTTCCAGCCAGTCTGCACGCACCCAGGTAATGTAGGGATTGGTGCGCACGGTACGTGGGATGCACCAGATATTGCCTTCACCGTCGGTGCAACCTGTCCAGGTTTCGGGCGGCAGAATCTCGCGGATGTGCTGGCCGTGCTCGTCGAGCAGATCGTTGAGCGGGATAAGTGCTTCGCGGTAAAGCTGCCAGTCGCCATTAAAGACATCAAGTGGATCGCTGGAGCCGAGCAGCAGGTTGAGCTTCTCGGTCACGGCGGGGCCTGTACCGGGTGGGACGATAGCCTCTGGGCGGACACCGGTTTGCTCGATGATGTAATCCTGTACTTTGGTCAGCGCGTCGGGATCACTGCCGCCTGCGTCGTACTGCATAAAGCCAGTGTTGTTGTAGAAGTAAACTGTCGGCACATCATCCTGTGCGGTGAGTGTGGCGGAGAGGATCAGCGCCAGCGCGAGGGCCAACAGGCCGACCACCAGAGCGCGTGTCATTTTGAAACGCATTTTGCAAACTCCTTAAATTTATACTCAAGTTCTTTCCGGGAACAGCCGTGTGACGATTACGCGATAGAAACTCCTTTCACTCCACAGAGGGTGGGTCGCCTGTGACCTTTCGCAGACGTGTTTCGATACCGATGTGGTGTTTATCCAGTGCAATACGGGTTTCTTCTACCGCGCCCCTGGCGAAAGCTTCGACAATGGGGACATGAAGCTGGTAGGTGAAGCGTGGGTCTCTATCCTGGATGTCCGTATGCGGAAGGGCTTTGTGCAGGGTGAGCCAGAAGGCATCCAGAATTCTGAGGAGGGTGCGATTGTCCAGGTTTTCGAAAAGGCACTGGTGAAAGCGGCGGTCTTCCTCTGGGAAGGACTCGCCCTGCTCGGCGCGCAGACGCATCTGCTCCAGGATGGCCTGGAGGTGGGCAACCTGCTCCGGGGTTTTGCGTTCAATCGCTTCGGCAATCATGCCGGTTTCCAGCACACGACGAATGGTCAGCAGTTCTTTTAACTCCTGCAGCTCAAACATGAGGCCATATTGCAGGTTATCCAGCAGCGGCTCAAAAGAAAACTCACCCACATCCCGCCCGCTGCCGCGCCGAATCTCGACCACCCCGAGCGACTCCAGACCCCGGATCGCCTCACGAATCAGGTTGCGGCTGACGGCAAGCTGGCGACCCAGTTCATGCTCCGATGGCAGTGGGTCGCCCGCCCGAAGACGATTGTCGATGATATAGGCTTTGATCGCCTCCTGGACGGTGTGGTGCAAGGAGGGGGGACGTTGCAGGGGTTGAATAGGATTTTTAATACCACTCATCTGAAATTGGATTCCTGCGAATTTGCATGACCGGAAAAAAGCGTTATGATGGAGATCATATCAACTTGTAGGATAAGTGTCAAGTTGATAGGTGAAATGCTCTTTATAAAATGTTTTAAAGCGAGGATAATTTATGCAAACGTATCACGCGCGCAGCGATGTGCGCAGCCTGGATATGCCGGAACGACAGGTGGTGATGTGGCAGGAAGATGGTATTTTTACCAAGAATCCCGATATTGTGCTGCTGCCTTCCGGCAAGCTGCTGTGCGTGTTTAATGCGACGGATTTCCACTGGCCGACAGAGTTTTCCAGCATCACGCTCATCGAAAGCACGGACCGGGGGCGCACATGGGGCAGGCCGCGCATCATTCATACCGCTTATCCCGGTCGCGGCGAGGAGCGCTGGGTCACGCCGCGTTTGAGCCGCTTGCGTGATGGCCGATTAGTGATCCTGTGTGACCAGAATGATTATCGTCACTGCCACGAAGATCAGCCACCGGGTATCTATAGCTGGTGGAGCGAGGACGAGGGCGAAAGCTGGGCAGGGCCGCAGGCGACGGACGTGCCGGGCATTGAGCCGGATCGGGTGGTGGAACTGGCGGATGGCACACTGCTGGTGGGGACGCATTTCATGCGCGGCGCGACCCAAAAGCTGGCCGAGGCAGTACTGCGTTCTCATGATGGCGGTCAAAGCTGGGGCGAAATGGTGATTGTTGCCAGTGATGGTGTGCATGAATACTGCGAAGGTGGTTTGCTGGCGCTGCGCTCCGGGCGGCTGGTGTGCATCATGCGTGAGAACAATCATATCAATTATCCGTCGTATCTGGCGTTCTCGGAGGATAGGGGCAGGACATGGAGCAAACCTGTGGAGGCACCGTTTTCCGGTGATCGCCCCTATGCGCAGCAGTTGGCTGATGGACGGACGCTGGTCACGTTCCGTAATCAGGCAGGCAAGCCGGGATTGTATGCCTGGCTGGGTGATATTGAGGCGGAGGCGGGTTATAAGGTGGCGCGGGCAGGGCTGGGCACCAGCCATCGCACGATTATGAACGCGGGTGAAGTGCTGGGCGCAGCGACCGTGCGCGCGGAGGGTGGGGTGAGGCTGGAGGCGGATTGTCTGGTGATTGAGGCCAGCGCGGAGCAGGCGACCCGCTATATGCTGCTGCCGCCGGAGGGTTTTACCAGCACGGTATTTTTTGAGGCAGAAATTGCGGTAGCGGGACAGGCAGGCCATGCCGCCGGGACGATTCAAATCGCTCATCTGGGCCTGTATGTGACGCTGTATCCCAATAAAGTGGCGATTACAGGCGCGGCTACCTCTTCCGGTTATAAGGAGATTGACCTGACACAGCGCCGCCAGTTAAAAATCACAACACGGCGTGGGCTGACGGAAATTCGCATAGATGGCAAAGTGATACTGGCGCGGTTGGTGCATCGCTCGACGATCTGGGATCGCTCGTTTTTTGGCAGCAGCCCGGAGCAGGAAGGTCAGGTGAGCTGGTACAGTGTGCGTTATGGGCACGAAAACCCGACCGAGCCAGCCCATGAGTGGGCATGGGCGGCCAGCAGCGGCGAATATCCTAATCAATACGAGATTGAGCGCTGGCTGGAGCTGGATTATAACAGCAACCCCAAGCCCGATCATGGTTATTCAAGCTGGATACAGTTCCCGGATGGCGAGATCTTCGTGGCCGATTACAGCAATGAAGGCTGTGCGCCTGGCAGATCGCGGTTGAAGGGGTATTATCTGAAAACAGAAGATTTTGACTCACAGCAGGGATAATTTATGTCGTTTATTACAGGACAGGTTTTAGAGACACTGCGCCAGTTCGATACGCCTACTATCTGCAACGTGATTGAACTATTTGATGCGCGGTCATACACAGCGGGTTATATGGATGGGCGGGTTGAGGCTGTTTTCCCCGACTTACCGCCGATGGTCGGTTTTGCCTCGACTGTGACATGCCGCACGGCGGTTCAGCCGCGGCAGGATAATGCTTACACCAGGCTGCCAGACCAGATCGCCCGCTTCGATGAACTGCCCGGCGCGCCAGTGGTGGTCTTTCAAGACCTGGATGGTGCGGCTGCTGCAGCGACCTTTGGCGAAATTATGTGTACAGCCTATAAGACGTTTGGCGCGGTTGGACTGGTCACCAATGGTCCAGGAAGGGACATTGAGCAGGTACGGGCGCTGGATTTCCCTGTGTTTACGGGCAGTACGGTGTGTTCGCACGGTTATATTCAAATTCTTGATGTGCATGTAGCAGTACACGTGGGCGGGATTGCGGTGTATCCCGGTGATCTGCTGCACGGGGATGGCAACGGTGTGACGACGATTCCACCGGAGATCGCTGCTGATGTGGCCGATGTGGCCGGGGAATTCGTGGCGGCAGAGCAGATGATACTGGATACGCTGCACGGCGAAGGGGTGACACTGGCGCAACTGCGTGAGGCCGCGGCTGAGAAGGACGCACTGGTCAGGCACCTGCGGGAACGTATTCGAGCATCAGGCTGACTTACTCCAACCATCAAAAACACAAAATCCCGCCTCAAAACGGGGTTTTTTAATATACGGCCTGTAAGCAGGCGACATTCCCTATCTCAGGCGTGTTTTTTACTATACCCTGGCGCTTTTACAGCCACACTCGTTTTATGCTATATTAAGACAGATGTTCTTATGGGAAATGCTCATGACTTTTGATGAGATACGTCAAATCGGGTTATCGTTTCCCGGTGTTGAGGAGCACCTTGTATTCGGTGGGCCAACGCTCCGTATCGGTAAGCGATTCCTTGCCTGCGTTGCAAAAATTGATCAAGACACCCTTGTTTTAAAGGTGCCGGATCAGCGAGAGCGCGAATTCTTCCTGACTACCAAGCCCGAAGTTTATTATCTTACCGATCATTATGCTTCGTTTGAGTGCCTGCTGATTCGTATGCCCCTCGCTGAACAGGAGGAACTGCGCCAGTTGTTTGAGCAGGCATGGCTGGCCTATGCGCCTAAACGGCTTGTGGCGAGGTATATGGCCAAGGAATAATTGCTTCAGCCTGACCTGAGAAAGCCGGATGAACTCACAGATCCGGCATCAGTGGAGATTTTAATATCCAGGCCAACCTATAAGCCGCATTCTGTACCCCTTAGGGGTGGCAACCATCTCTCTGTTCCCACAGTTACCTGCGGGAATCAAGCAGCACACCCGGCGCTTTTTGCGGGACGGGCCGCCCCAATGCGCCTGCTTGGCCTTGCTTCCGGTGGGGTTTGCCTGGCCGCGAACATCACTGCCCGCGCCGGTGGTCTCTTACACCACCTTTTCACCCTCACCCCGTTTGCACGGGGCAATCTGTTCTCTGTTGCACTTGCCGTCGGGTTACCCCGCCTGGCTGTTAGCCAGCACCGTGCCCTGTGAAGTGCGGACTTTCCTCCATCCCTGACGAGAGGGACAGCGGTTGCCCGGTTAACCTGGATGATTTCATTATACTTAATGGTAAACGTTATTTACAGGGGTTATATTTAGGGTAGGTTTTTAGGAGATTGTGATGCCGTAGAGATATGAACATTATACCGAAGTATCATCTGGATGGTATTTTTGATCGTGAGCGCGCGCACCCTGATGATGCACACAGTATCCTGATGCGGCTTGTGCCTGCTGGCAGCCGAGTGCTGGAACTGGGTTGTGCATCGGGCTATCTTTCGGGATACATGGAGCAGTCATTGGGTTGCCGGGTGACAGGGCTGGATTATGATCCGGCTGCTACGGCCATCGCCGCGACACGGTGCAGCGAAGTGTACACGGTTGACCTGGATGCGCCGGATACCCTGCAA
>JBGSXK010000555.1:0-8225 GCA_041751455.1 Anaerolineae bacterium | reverse complement strand
GCGATTTCGCCAAAGCCGAGCAAGCCCAGCGTATCGTCCTGTACGATGCGGACATTGGGCACAGTGGCTCCCCAACCGCGCTGCTGGTAAAGACGCTGCTCGACCTGGATGCGCTGCTGCGGCATTTGTTTATAGTGATTGAGGAGTAGCGCCCAAGCGTGTTCAGCCACAGTGATATAGTTGATGAGCGGTGTGGCGCAGACGGGCACACCCATGGCCCGTGCTGTTTCCATCGGCACCCCGCGATAGTCAAGACCCAGGTGCTGGATGAGGCGCAGTTTTTTGCCTTTTGCCAGCACTTCCGGTGTGACCTGTTCTTTATGCACCACCAGATAATCCACGTCAGCGATCACTGCATCCAGTTCGGCCAGCGTTCTGACCTCGTGCAGCGTGACATCGTAACCGCCAAAGAGTTCCTCGAAAAGTGGGGCAGAGTCAAGGGCTGCCGGGTCGTCTGGGGTCAGATATTTCTGCCATTCACTATCATGCTGTTTCCTCAGGCGGACACCCAGCAGTACGTTGCCGATATTATCCCAGACCGCAATGGTCGTCATGATCTCACCTGTGCCCACGCACGCATAAATGTTCGTTTTCCACCCGCGAGAACCGCCTCCGGGTTTTCTTCGCCCGGTACTGGACGCAGTTCCATCGATAGGATGGGCGTTGTGCCCAATCGTGCCCGCGCCTGCGCCCAATACTGCACGGCATCCAACTGCTGCAGATAATCCACGACTTCAGGCAGATCATTACAGCCCAACGGATGCCCAAAGCGTGGGTGAAAATCACCGTAGAGCGGGGAGTCGGGAGAGTTGACCACACAGTTGCCGATGTGGGCATGGATGAGATGCGGTGCGGCAGTCTGGAGCGCGTGGGCAGAAGTCTCGCCAAGCAGCGGCAGGTGGCTCAGGTCAATCGTCAGGCCGAAATTGGGACGGTTGACGGCTTCTGCCATTCGCGCGGCTTCTACAGTGGGGCCGATCAGACGTTTCTTCTCGATATCACGATCAAAATTTTCAAACGTCAGGTAAAGCAGCCGCTCGCGTGATTGACCCTCTGCATAAGCACATAACTCCTGTAAATCCTGCACCAGGCGCTCTGTAGTGGCCTCGCGCTGGTCTGGCCCAGGGTCGAGAGGCCCCTGAATCATCGCCATGACACAACCCAGATCAATCGCTTCATCCAGCAGGGTTTTCAGCCGTTCCAGTGCCGCTTTACGCTGGTTAGCATCGGCGCTGCCCGGCTCCAGCCGTTCCAGCAGCACGGGCAGAATCGGCAGATACACTACCTGGAGCTGCGACTGTGCCAGCAGAGCTTTCGCTTGCTGGCGGACTGCGGGGTCTTTGATCGGCGCGATTTCAATTGCCCCAAAGTCTGAGTCGTTGATGATTGTGGGCAGGGTTTCCAGTATCGGCCCTTCACCGCCCCGGCATTCCAGGTAGATCAGCGGGTGAATCACGCCGAAATCCATCATGTGAGACCATGTATTCATAGCTAACCCCGTTCGATTTCCGCCTGATAAGGCAAGTCGTGGCGCTGCAACATCTCGTCCAACGTGACCATGCGATTCAGACGCTCGGATTCCAGCAAGCCGAACACCAGTGCCAGCGAACGTAAGCCCTGTTCACCAGTGACTTCCGGCTCGCGGTCTGTCATGACTGCGTCCACGAAATCGGCCTGTTCAATGCCGAGTAAATTCGCGTCAATCTCTGCCCACCCCAGGTCATAAGTCGCCAGCCTGTCACCGCCGAAGAGGGCGGCTGTCGTGTCGTCAAGTGTAAAATCGGGCACCAGACCCAGCAGTTCCTCATGGGGCACGGCCATATCTTTTCCAGCCCGGCGCTGGAATAACCCCAACGGTTTTCCGGAACGGTCAGCAGGGATGGAGAGTGAACCACCTGTGCCATAAATCATGCGCGAGAAGGCTGGCTCGCCGCGCCCGGCCATGTTCAGCATCCAATTGGCGATTGCCCCACTGCGAAAGCGCATCACACCCACCGACAGGTCTTCGGCATCTGCTGGGTGAGATATGCCCTGCTGGTCTATACGCTGTGCGTCCACAATGGCATTCATGCCGACTACAGTCTCAATCGGGCCGAGGTAGTATTCGAGGATGTCGGTGTAGTGAACTCCCATGTCGATCACGATGCCACCACGACTTTTGAGATGCCTCCAGGGAGTGATAATCACAAACTCGCCTGCTGAGGATGTGACCTGTGTTCCCAGGAAAGGCTGCCCTACTGCGCCGCTCTCGACCAGAGCTTTGCCCAGGCGATTGATTGGATCGCGGCGGTAATTCTCTGCCACTGCCAGTTTACGCCGGGCTTGCCTGCCTGCCTCAACCAGCCGCACCCCTTCCGACACAGTGAGTGTGACCGGTTTCTCCACCATCACGTGGATGCCTGCCGCGAAAGCTTGCAGCGCGACATCCGTATGGGTTTCTGGCGTAGTGGTGACGATAACGCCGTCGAGCGCCAGGGTGCGTGTCATGACCTCAAAATCTGTGAACTGCTGCGGACGTTTGCCGAGCAATGCTTCGGCCTCATCTGCTAATCGTTGGCCGTTTTCTGGCAGAATATCGCAGATAGCGGCCAGATCAAAGCTCATGCGCCCTGCTTCCAGAAGCTTTTTCATCCCTAATACGTGACGGCGGCCCATCCCGCCACAGCCGACCAGCCCCAGCGCAAACGACATGATTAATTCCCTTCCGGTAAGGTGAGCGAATAGCCCAGGTCGTGCAGATATTCCGCGTTTATACGGGCGCTTTCGGCGGGCGAAACATCACTGCGGCTCTGTTCAATCACCACCCAGCCGCGGAACTGCTGTGCTTCCAGTTCTGCCAGAACCGCTGCAAAATCCAGGCCAATACTGCCCTGACCCATTTCAACAAACTTCCCGGCAGCCCAATCCTTGAGATGGATATAGCCGGTGCGCGCCCGATACTTGCGCAGGTGCGCTACGGGGTCTTCGCCGACCAATCCGATATGTGAGGCATCCAGACAAAGCAGCGTTTTCTGGGTTTCGTTGAGCAGGATGTCAATTTCGGCTTCGGTTTCGATCGTGCAGCCGACATGCGGATGGTAAGCCAAGCTGATGCCTTTATCCGCGCCGTAAGCGGCGAGTTCTTCGCAACCTGCGGCCAGATTTTTGTATTCATCCATCGTGGGAGGGCGCATCCGCAGCCGTCCGCCGCCGACCAGACCATACATCTCTACGCCGAACAGGGCTGCGTACTCCATCCGGCGTTTGTGAATCGTGAGATGCTCTGCACTCACAGGTACTTCAATGCCGCCGAAGAAGGTCGCGGCTTTCAAATGCTGGAGCAGGCCTTTCAAATGGTCAGGTATGCCCAGCCAGTCCAGCGAGTGGTCGAACAGTTCAACGGCCTGCCAACCAACCTGGCGGATGTCTGTAAAGGCGGCGGAGAGATCAGGCTTCGTTCCCCAGTTGATGGTGCTGTAGGCAAAGCGTAAGGCATGTCTTGCTTCGAGTGTGCCTTCGGGCATGATTGTATTCGACTCCAGAAATGGCAGTATGAGTGAGTAAACTTATCGAGAAGATTTCTCATGGCTATGCCGCAGCACTTCGTCTTGGTCATTACTCATCATGTTCGAGTGTGGTGCCGTGTGCGGTGAACGGGTCGGTAATATTGAGCGAAAGGTAAACCAGCGGCTCAAAGCCGGAGTTCTCAATCTGATGTGGCGTGGTCGCCGGGATGTGCAGATAGCGATTCGCCGCCAGCGCGCCGGAAAGCTGGTTGACCCGGATGTGCGCCGTGCCTGTGACTATATAAAGCAGGCGATCTTGTAGTTCGAGCTGGCCAGCCGGTTCGCTCTCGCCCGGTTGCAGTGTGACTTTTCTGCATTGAAAATGTTCATTGGATGGCAGTTGATCTGTCTCAAACACATTCGCAAACGGCGCATCGCCCTCAAAGCAGTCCGGGGTGAAATCCTTCGCACGCAGGCGGTTATGCTTATGATTGGGGGCGACAGCCACGAAGAAGCAGGCTGTTTCGCTGCCCTTAAACCAGTAATTATGATATTTTTTGGGTGGCATTACGATAAAATCGCCCGGCTTGTAAACGCGCTTGCTGCCCCCAATCTCGATTTCTAAACTGCCCTGCGCCAGATAAGCAATTTCGGTAGCATCATCATGGACGTGAGGTGTCGGCCCCAGCCAATCGTTGTTAAACCATGTAACATCAGGAGTCCAGATAAGGGGCAGCCCTCGGCAGCGCTCGGCCAGGATGCGCGGCTGCGCCATCCAGGCTTCATGGTCAATTTTCGTCATGATTATCCTTTCAATCCACTGGTCACAAAGCCCTGAACGATGTAGCGTTGGGCGAATAGGAACATCACTACCATTGGCAGCACCATTAAGGTCGAGATCGACATGATATAGTCGTTACGCGGAATCTGCGGGAAGATATTGCGGAATACATTCAAACCCAGCGCCAGCGTGTAATTGTCGGGATTGGTCAAATAGATGAACGGCCCTAAGAAGTCATTCCAGATGCCTAATATCGTGAGCAAGGCCACCGAAATCAGCGCTGGGCGTGATAAGGGCAAATACATGCGCCACCAGATGGTCAGATGTCCCGCGCCATCAATAATGGCCGCCTCGTCCAATTCGCGCGGTATCTGCATGAAAAACTGGCGCAGCAGGAAGATATTGATCGCGCCGCCGCCAAACCAGGCTGGAATAATTAATGGCGCGAAGGTGTTCAGCCAGCCGAGCTTGTGAAACAGGATGTACAGAGGGATCAGCGTCACCTGGGGTGGTAACATCACCGAGGCCAGAACCAGCATAAACCACAGATTGCGCCCCGGAAACTTTAACCGTGCAAACCCGTAAGCACACAACGAAGAAGTAAGGACGACACCCGGCACTACGGCCACGATGATAAAGACCGTGTTCAGTGTCCAGCGCGGGAAGTTTGTATTTCTATAGCTCCAGGCTTCGCTGTAGTTCGACAGCACCACCTCATTAGGCAGAAAAGTCGGTGGATACTGGTTGATCTCGGTATAGGACTTCAGCGATGTACTAACCATGAGAATGAGCGGCAGCATGAAAATGAACGCACCACCAATGAGCAGTACATAGATCATGCCTTTGCTAAAAATTTCCTGCCGCTGCCGGGCAGTTCTGATACTTTCTGCATTAAACGTGGTGGGTATCACGCGGGTCATTGTTGTGCCTCTCCTTCATAATAGACCCACAGGGGTGAGCTGCGGAAGATGAGCAGGGTCATGGCAATGATGATCGCAAAGAGAACCCAGGCCATCGCAGAGGCATAACCCATTTCCAGCCACTTAAAGGCTTTTTCATAGAGATTGTAATTATAGAAATAGGTTGACTTTACAGGGCCACCATCGGTCATAATGAAAGCCGGCACAAAGAACTGGAAGGCCCCGATGATACCTGTGACCACATTAAAAAAAATAGTTGGCGAGATCATGGGAATGGTGATTCTGAGAAAGCGCTGGAACGAGTTGGCCCCGTCAATTTTAGCAGCATCCAGCAGTTCTTCAGGGATGTGCTGCAAGCCAGCCACATAAATGATGGTGGTAACTGTGCCTGCCCATACACTCATAATCACTAATGAAAACAGGGCGGATTCGGGAGACCCCAACCAGTTGATCGAGTGCAGCCCAAATGCATTGGCAACACTGTTGATGGGGCCGAATTCTTTGTTATAGAGATATTTCCAGAGTACGGCTGAGGCCGCCGCCGGCACAATAATCGGCAGATAGAAAAAAGTACGGAAAAGAGCTAAACCGCGCACCTTCTGGGTCAATAAGACTGCCACTGACAGCCCTACGATTTGTGAAAACGCCACAAACATAACACCAAAGCGGAGGGTGACGCTGAGAGATTGGCTGAACGAAGTATCTTTGGTGAAGAGGTCTATAAAATTCTTGAACGCGACGAACTCAGGTGTGCCGATGATCTTATAATTGGTGAGGCTGTAATACGCCGATGCAATCATCGGGCCAAATGTCCAGATCATCAACCCCAATACGACTGGCATGATAAACAAATACCCACGCAGGGTGTCCCGCCAGAATGTTGAACTGCGTTTGCTGCTTCCTGGACGGGATGTCGCCACAACAGTCATTTTTGCCTCCTAATCCCCATAACTTTTTTCTGCCCTTAATCAATCGGCATACGATATACCTTTAAAGAAGCCCGCCGCAGGTATGTGCTGCGGCGAGCATTCCGAAAACTCTAAATCAGCACATCGGGTTAACCGTCAAGGCATGACTGGATATTGTCGTTGGCGACGGTAAAAGCGTCGGCTACAGATGCGCCGCCGATAATCACTGCGTCGAAGGCATCGGCGATCTCGGTATTGATGCGCCCGGCATAGAGGCTGCCGCATTCACCGGGGAAGTAGGTCGGGGTGATGCCGTTTGCGCCGTTGTCCATAAAGGCTTCGATGTTATCCGGCGGGCCAGGTAGTGCCAGGATGTCCGGGTCGTTGCGAAGGGATTTCAGCAGTGGCATCCCGGAGTAGCGGAGTGTGATGGCCTTTTGTGTTTCGGCAGAGAGCAAACCCTTGATGAAATCCCAGGCTAACTGTGGGTCTTCGGCATTGGCGGTAATGCTGAAGCCGTAGGTGCCCATTCCGGTGACTTTACCATTCGGCAGGGTGGGGATCACTTCAACATCCCACTCAAAAGGCTGTGGTTCGAGCGCTCGTACTCCCTGCATGGGGCCAGGGATGGTCAGGTTAAGCGCACACTTGCCTACCAGGAAGCAGTCCCCCCCTGCGTCAAAGTCAAAGGGCTGACCGATGCCGTGCTTAGTCCACATATCGGTATAGGCTTCCAGGCCTGCCAGGGATTCGGGTGAGCTGAGCATGACTGTCGTGCGATCTTCGCTCAAAACGTCGCCACCATACCCGACGATCCATGGAACATAGACCGCCCACCATTTTGTGGTGCCGCCATTCTCACCGCTGGGCAGGCAGTAAGCATCGGTTGCTTCGCGGATCATCTGGCAGGAGGCAATAATTTCTTCCCACGTGGAGTCGGGAGTGGGCAGCGGCGCGCCAGCCTGCTCAAACAGAGTCTTGTTGTAATAAAGTGTCACCACATCGTAGGATGAGGGGATCATGTAAAGGCCTTCACCCTCTACCTTGCTCAGCGCCAGCATATTTTCATAGACATCGCTGAGGTCAAAATCCGGGTCGGCCAGTGCCAGCGGTTCCATGTCTACGGAAATGCCGCCCTGGGCAAAGGGAACCACGAACAGGTCAGCCGTAAAGGTCACATCCGGCAGACTGCCTGCTGCTGCCTGTGCGGCCAGCGACACGGCAATATCGCCTGTCAGATATTCGACGGAAACGGGAATATCGGGGTGGAGCTGGTTGAACTGCTCAACGAGCATGGTGTTCACGTTATCGACGAAATCCCCTTGCAACGTGGCAAAGCGAAATGTCCTGGTTTCCTGCGCGACGGTACCACTGAAGCCTATTGTAAAAACAATAAGCATCAAGCCAAGTATCCATTTTCGTGTATACATTGATTTTCTCCATAACTTAATGAATTTACTTCTTTGCTTTAAGGCGAAATATATTTCGATTTTGGTTGTGAGTTTTACCTCCTTACGGACTTAAGCCGTCCATATTTATCCTGCGGGCCAGGCTATGACCCTACTAGCCTGGAGGGTTTGTTAAAAACTGCAAAAGTCCGGTGCGGTTGCTATTGTCGGGTTTGGCTTCCTCGAAGATAATCGGAAGGGGAACACTCTGGGTGTGAGCATCTTCAGACCACGAGCTTGTACTCGGCACCTGAACAGCTTTAAGCTGTTCACTGGTGTGTGCCGGGTATGGATAAACAAAAGCGATTGACATAGCGAACTTTCCAAAAACCAGAAACTTTTGTAGAATTCGTAAAAAGATATTCGAAATTATAAAATCGAATTTCCGGTCTGTCAAATAACTACATAGGCCAGTGAGGTCTGCTGATGGCTTCAAGATCATTTAATCCAATAGAAGATAGCCGACGTACGCTGGCTGCACAGGTTCAGGAACGTATTCGCCAGGCAATCCTGAACCAGACATTAGAGGCGGGTGTACGGATTGACCAGAACAAGCTGGCCGAACAGCTTCAAGTCAGCATGGCACCGATTCGGGAGGCGCTTAAGGGGCTGGAGGCGGAAGGGCTGGTGGTGATCCAACCGCGACGGGGGGCTTTTGTCACTGAAGTCTCAATTACAGATAT
>JBGSXK010000554.1:0-5639 GCA_041751455.1 Anaerolineae bacterium | reverse complement strand
ACACGGGCTTCATTCGCGGGCGGCATATCGACGACAAAGCCGGAGTCGCCACCATTTATGGCGCATTAAAAATGCTGAAGGACAGCGGCCTCAGACCTGCACAGGACACTGCCATCCTCATCACTAATTATGAGGAAGTAGGGCACGGTGGCGCGGCGGGCTGGCCCTACGCGCTGCATGAACTGGTGGCCATTGATATGGGCGCGATTGGCGAAAGCCAGAATTCCGACGAGTTCTCAGTCAGCATTTGCATCAAGGACGGCGGCGGCCCCTATCACTTCCATCTGACTAACAAGCTGCGGCGGCTGGCGGAGACTCACGAGATTCAATACAAGCCGGATATTTACCTGTATTATGCGTCGGATGGCACGGCCTACTGGCGTTCTGGCGGGACAGGCCGCGTGGCGCTCATCGGCCCCGGCGTGGACTGTTCCCATGCTTACGAGCGCACCCACACCGACGCGCTCGCCCATACCCTGCACCTCATCGCGCGCTACCTGCTGGATACGAGTGAATAAAAAACTGCCTCGGCCTCTAGCACAGCAGCTCATGACGCACAGCTCAATGATTGCTAAGCCAGACTGCGGCGTATAATAAGAAGCTGCTCATCAGCTTCTTGAGCCTCAACAATGGATGGAGATATCCTGATGCCCTCGCGCTTGTTCGTGATGTTATGGCTTGTGGTTTGTGTCTTTGGATTTAGTTTTTTTACCCTGGCGCAGGAAGACAACCTGCCCTTTATTGAATGGACAGACTGCCCCTTCGAAATTCCTGAAGGCGAAACTGAGGGCGATACCCTGGATTGCGGTTTCCTGGTCACTTACGAAGACCATTTTTCCGATGAAGACGAAGCACAGGTCGAGATTGCCTTTGTGATTTTATACAGCATCGATGAATCAACGCCCGATCCGGTGATTTACCTGGAAGGCGGGCCGGGCGGCAGCGCGCTCAGCAGTGTAGAGGAGTGGGCGGAATCCAGTGTGCGCCTGAACAATGACCTGATCCTGCTGGACCAGCGCGGAACCGGTTTCTCCTCGCCCAACCTCAACTGTATTGAGGTGGAAGATTACGAAGGCGATGACCAATTGGAAGCAGAGCAGGCCTGTTTTGACCGCTTTGTTGCAGAAGGCATCAACATCAATGCCTATAACAGTGCCCAGTCGGCAGCAGATCTTGCGGATTTGATGGCGCTGCTGCAAGAGGAAACCGAATACACTGAATATAATCTGCTGGGGATTTCGTATGGCACCCGGCTGGCGCTGACGATGCTGCGCGATTATCCCGAAGGCATTCGCAGCGTCATTCTCGATTCGGTGTATCCGCCGAATGTGAACAGCTATGAGCAGCAGGCAGTCCACCAGTATCGGGGTTTGCGGATGCTGTTCGATGGCTGCGCCGCCGACTCGGATTGTGACGGGGCTTATCCTGACCTGGAAGCCGTTTTTTACGACACCTACGTTTTGCTGAATGAGACCCCCGGCGTGTACGACTCGGAAGACGAGGAGACAGGTGAAGTCTCTGAGGCAGAACTGACAGGCGACAGCTTTTTAGACCTGCTTGTGGAGGCGCTTTACAGCACAACCGCCATCCCGGAACTGCCCCTGGTGATCTACGAAGTGTCGGAAGGCAACTATGATGTGGTGAACTGGATCGACGTAGGCGAATTCTCCGATTTCAACCGTCGCCCTGCGCTGCGCCAGGATGATCTGGGGGATATTTCTCACAGCGAAGGTCTGTTCAACGCGGTGGAGTGCAAAGAAGAACTACCGTTTAACGATTTCGACAAAGCGGTGGAAGCATCTGCCAGCATCCCCGACCCAATTCGTGATTACCTGATATCAGACATTGAAGGCCAGTTTCTGATCTGCCAGATTTATGGCCTGGACCCGGCAGACGACATCGAAACACAACCTGTTTATAGCAATGTCCCGTCTCTGATCCTGACGGGGGATTATGATCCCATCACACCGCCCTCTGATGCGTGGATTGCCGCGCAGACGTTGAGCAGCAGTTATTATTTTGAGTTCCCCGGTCACGGGCATGGCATCACCGATGCCGGAGACTGTGCCAACAGCATTATTGCGCAGTTCCTGGCAAACCCCGCCCTTGAACCGGATGGGACTTGTATTGACAGTCTGGAAGGCCCTGCCTTCATCATTCGTTAGAGTAACAGGCATTCTATGGATAGCTATTCTGGCATTCTCGCCATCGACATCGGCAACACCAATATCCACCTCGGCCTGTGGCACAGCGGCTCCTGGCAGCTCTCATGGCGCGCCCGCACCGTGACCGACAAAATGCCGGACGAGTACGCTGTGCTGGTGCGCAACTTCCTCAGCAGTGCCGACCTGGGCTACCAGGCCATCACAGGCGTGATTATCGGCAGTGTGGTGCCGCCGCTCACCAGTGCCTTTGCTGACCTCACGCGCCGTTATTTTCACATCCAGCCGTTGATCGTCACCAATAAGACCCACACGGGCATTCACATCGACATTGACCAGCCAGAGCAGGCCGGGGCGGATCGTATCGTGAACGCGGCAGCAGTGAAGGCGCTCTACGGTGGCCCGGCCATCGTGATCGACTTTGGCACAGCAACCACCTTTGATGTGATCTCCGCCCAGGGCGCATATCAGGGCGGCGCGATTGCCCCCGGCATTGGGCTGGCGCATGATGCGCTGGTCAGCCGGGCGGCGCGGCTGCACAAAGTGGACCTCGAACCCCCGCCCAACCCCATTGGCCGCAATACCATTCATGCCATGCAGTCGGGCATCTTCTGGGGATATGTGGCACTGGTGGAAGGTATGGTGACGCGCATTAAGGCCGCGATGGACACGGAGCAGATCAAAGTCATTGCCACAGGCGGCCTTGCACCGCTGTTTGATGAGCACACCGACGTGATCGACCTGATCGCGCCGGAACTGACACTGGACGGCCTGCGCATTATTTACGAGTTAAATCACAGTGGTTGAGGCGCTCAGCGCGGCAGGTGCGGCTCGATCAGCCGCGCGATACTCAGGTCGCCACGTGCCTCTTCCCCATCACCATGCAGCCAGGCGGCGCTCAGGCAGGCGAACACAAAAGTAAAGCTGAGAATACGGCTGAAATCGAGGTTCATCTTTTGTGCCAGAAGCTCGGCAGTGCGGAGCAGACGTGTCTCGTTTTCGACCAGATCGGGCATGTCCAGCGGATTACGCAGTATATTGGCGGTATCAAACGTGCGTTCCCCCACCAGCCCTTTCGGGTCAAAGGCCAGCCACCCCCGCTGTGCATGAAAGCGGATATTCTCATGATGGATGTCACCGTGCAGCACACAGACATCGCGCGGGTCAGCCAGCAGCGCGTCAGCCATCGGTGCAGCCTTCGTATAGATCGACTGCACCCCGCTGCGCTGGTCGTCCTCCGCTTTTTTAAACAGTTCCCGGAACCACCGCCGCAGCGGCACAATCTCAGCAGGGATTGACGGGTTCTTCACGCTGTGCAGCCTGTTCAGCACATCCGCAATAATCGCCGTAGCCTGCTCGTCATGCCCGCTTTTGACCAGCCCCACCAGGTCTTCACCATCCGCATATTCCAGCAGATGCGCGCGCTCATCCTCCCGCAGCAGCCGGACAGCCCCCTCCCCATCGAAGTAACGCAGCCCCGCCGCCCCGACCTGTTCCTCCTCGCCATAAGGAGTCAGCAGCTTGAGGACAGCGCGTGAGCCGTCATGCGTCACCGTATAAACATAGCTGGTGACCGTAGTCGCCAGCGGCTCCGGGTCAGATAGATTCCAGGCATTGAGGTAGTGAGGCAGGTTTTCAGACATGGGTCTGGACTCCATTTACTGGGGGATGGCCTTCTGCTCGTGCTGCCGTAAAAACAGGAAGCCCCATTATAGCATTGCCCCAATGCCGTGATTAAGTCCAACGTTCCCTGCCATGTCACAAAACACAGGGTGATTTCGTCTTACCTATGGAATGAGATGGCATCGAGCGTTCGAAAGGCAGTGCTGTGCAGACTGATCCATTTGAAGAATACCGTTCACTGTTGTTCGCTATGGCTTATCGTATGTTGGGCAGCGCGATGGAGGCGGAAGACATCGTACAGGAGGCCTATTTGCGCTATCGTGCCACGCCGCCGGAGTCGATTCGCGCGCTCAAGAGTTTTCTGACGACCATTGTGCATCATCTGTGCATGGATCATCTGAGATCTGCCCAGACACGGCGAGAAAGCTATGTCGGCCCGTGGCTGCCAGAACCGGTCATTACGAGCGATGGCGTGTCGTCCTTATCCCCGCTGCGCCAGATTACCGATCGCGAGTCGATTTCGATGGCTTTTCTGGTGCTGCTCGAAAGCCTGTCTCCGCTGGAACGTGCTGTGTTTCTGCTGAGGGAAGTTTTTGACTACGAGTATACCGAAATCGCACAGATTACTGGACGCAGCGAAGCGGCCTGCCGCCAACTCTTCAGCCGTGCGAAAAAACATATCAGGGAACATCGTCCGCGCTTTCCAGCTTTACCAGAAACTCACGCGAAAATGGTGGGCCGTTTCATGGAAGCCTTCACTGCCGGAGATATGGACGGCCTGATGAGTTTGATGGCAGAGGATGTCACGGTCTGGTCAGATGGCGGCGGCAAGGTTTCGGGGGCGGCGCGGCATCCCATTCAGGGACGCGGCAAAGTGGCACGCGCCATTCTCAGCCTTCTGTCGCGCGCGCCGGAAGGCACGACTATCGAAATGATCGAGGCCAATGGTTTCCCCGCCCTTTTGACGCGGGTCAAAGGGCAGATCGTGAGTGTCCTCACGCTGGAGGTGGAAGGGGATTTCATCCGCGCTCTGCACAACGTCGCAAACCCTGACAAGCTGGCGCATCTCAATCTGCCGCCCACGTCAGATAAGCAGTGGAGATTAGGATCATGACAGGAATTCTGGCTGCCGGAGGAACCGGCGCACTGGGACACGTAAGCCGCCAATGCCGTTGCGGTCGAACAGTTTACACAATTCAGACAGATCAATTAAAGAAAGGTAGATCGAATCGTGGATAACACAATCACAGTCATTCAGGTTTTACTTACTATCTTCGCTGGTGCGGCTGGATTGCTCAGGCTCGCCACACCCTACACCAGATTCACCAGGTTGCCCGGCCAGAGCTGGTCGCTTGATTTTAAGCCCTGGCACATTAAGCTGATTGGCTTCCTTGAAGTGTGTGCTGCTGTTGGCATTATCGTTCCGCTGTTGTTGGGTTCTCTGACAATGCTCACGCCGCTGGCAGCGGTCGGAGTAGCACTGGTGATGGCTGGGGCAATGGCGACGCATCTTCGCCGTGAGGAATATGTGAACGCAGTCGGCAATCTGGTGTGGCTTGGGCTGGCGCTGTTCCTCGCCTACAACACGCTGGTTGGGGTGGTCGTTTAGCCAGATGACCAGACAGGGCAATCTTATCTGAATCAGCCGCAGGTTCACAGCGGGTGATAGTGCATCGTCGGGACGGCATTTTGTCGTCCCGGCAATCCCCCTGGGGCCTGAAATTTGTAGGCCCGGCTTACGTGTTACAACGGTTACAACGGGGCAGGCCAATAAAAAACGCCCTACAAAGTAAGGCGTTCAGCTTGCTCCACAGCCTGGATTCGAACCAGGAACCGATCGGTTAACAGCCGATT
>JBGSXK010000553.1:0-5454 GCA_041751455.1 Anaerolineae bacterium | reverse complement strand
TTGTCATATGTGCAGTAGGTATTAAACCATTGAATAATATGATTGAGACGACTGGCACGCTGCTGTGGCTCGCCGCTGCGTGACATTTCGTGCCCAGCCCGTGGGAAACGGATCATTTTCACGATGCCACCGCTGCGCCGGATGTAAGTGAAAAGCTGCTCAGCGTCGGAGATGGGTACCCGAAAGTCATTTTCACCATGCTCGATCAAGAGCGGGGTTCTGATCTTGTGGGCATGTGCCAATGGCGAATTTTCCCATAGAAATATCGGGTCTTCCCAGGGGAGTAACCCCCATTCATCTTTGACGAACAGCGGAATATCCGTGGTGCCGAAGAAGCTCAGCAGATTATAGACTCCGCGCTGCGATACCGCGGCTTTGAAGCGATCATTATGGCTGATAATCCAGGTAGTCATGTAACCCCCATAAGACCCCCCGGTGATTGCCAGGCGCTCACTATCGACAAAGCCCTTAGCGATCAGGGTATCTACCCCGGTCATGATATCCTTATAGGCGACATCACCCCAGTTCGCATGTAAGGCCATCTGGAAAGCCTCGCCATAGCCCGCCGCGCCGCGTGGGTTACAGAAAAACACCACATAACCTGCGGCTGCCAGTGATTGGTTCTCGTGCCACATGGATTGAGTGCCTGCGCCCCACATGATGTGCGGCCCACCATGAATATTGAGCGCCAGCGGGTACTGCTGACCTTCCTCATAACCTGGAGGCAGGATATACCAGCCCTGAATTTCCTGACCATTTTCGGAAGTGTAGCGCAGCTCATGAAACGGCTGCACAATGATAGCATCGAGAAAATCCTGATGAACATGGGTCATTTGAATCGAGGCCGCCGCACCCGGTGGCAGCCAGTAAAGCTCTGAAGGATTATCTGGCGTGGCGGAAGTGAAAGTGATGCCGCCCTCACTGTTGATGTCGAAAGACGAGATTTCCTGCACACCCGTAACAAGAGTTTCGATACTCTGCTCCATGATGGACGCACGATAAATATGAGTGCTGCCCTCGGTCTCCATGCTAAAAATTAACGCGCTGCTGTCCCGTGTCCAGCGGAAGACTCCAACAGAGCGGTCTAGCGCTGTATTGAGTTCAAGAAGATTTCCACCTTCTGTCGGGACAATCACCAGGCGTGCATCGCGCTCATTGTAATGATCATCCAGCGGGATACGTGCATAAGCGATCCATTGACCATCGGGTGAGGGAAGAGGAGCGAAATCGGTATGACTATCCTCTGTAAGCTGCTCGGCTTGCCCGCTTTCGACATGAATACGAAATAAGGAGCTTTGCCGTCCCGGCTGGTCAGCCTCCGGCAGCAGGCTGCGCGCTGTGAGGATGTAATGTCCGTTCGGTGTCCACTGCGGCTGGTCATGATGCGCGTCAATGCTGGTCAGGCGGCGTGGCGGCGCTTTATCCTTCCCCTCAAGAGTGGGCACGACATACACCTGCGCATAGCGGTCATCGAGATAGCTCGTCCCTGCACGGTAGGGAATGCGTGAGATCAGGCGTGGCTCCCAGCGCTGGCTTTCTTCGTATTCTTTCCGTTCCTGCTGATATTTGGCTTCCAGTTTATCCGCTGGTTTGGGGTCTTCTTCGCCGCGATCTTCCCTGGCGCGTTCTTCGGCGTTGAGATTGGAAAGAAATGCGATTCGTGACCCATCCGGCGACCAGGCTGGGCTGCCCGCCCCATTGGGCAAGCTGGTTAGCAGGCGTGCTTCACCACCGGGGACGGCCACACGCAGCAGGTAAATCTGTGGCTTTTTATCCCGACTGGAGACAAACGCTAGCCGTGTACCATCGGGTGACCAGCGTGGCTGAGTATCCTTGCCGCTGCGGGTCAGTTGAAGCGGGTCGCCGCCATCGATAGAAACCGGCCAGATATTGCGCTTGTAGCCATTTTCCATTTTATCCACTGTCACCAGCACATAGGCAATCCACTGCCCATCAGGGCTGATACGTGGGTCTTCAATAGAAGCAATTTTGTACAGATCATCCACACTAATCGGGTGTTTTTCGGGGGTCAAAGGTAACTTCCCTTTATGACGGCTTAAGCAGTGCCGGAATTATACTGCCTGTCGGGTTTGTCACAAAGCAAAACCCCCTGCTGGTGACTGAGAACCAGATGCAGAGGGCTGCTAAAGGAGTAAAGCGTCAGGTTATTTATAGTTCAGAACCGTCAGGGCGAGACGGTATTTTTAATTGTAGCACTTTAATGAACCTTTGTGAACCTTTTAGACAACAAGAGATAAATTACCGTCAGGTTCTAATCCTTATTACGCTGCGGTCGTGGATTGAGTTCCAAAGTGGTTCAAATTCGCCTGCGGGTTATAATTGCGCCTGCTCAGCTTTGGAATGAAAGAGGCGTTTATGGCTATCCGTGTGACCCAACTACAAATTAGCGATGCCGAACATGATGAGCGCTGTCAGCGCTTGCTGGAGTACATCCAGGCGGAAAACCTTAATGGCCTGACACTGTTTGACCGGGATTACATTCTTTACTACACCGGGTTCGCGTTTATCCCTACCGAGCGTCCTATCGGCTTTGTGATGAACAGCAAAGGTGAAAGGGCATTGTTTGTGCCCCGGCTGGAAGTGGAACATGCAAAGGCCAATGCGCTGATTGGCCGGGTGACGCATTATCAGGAATATCCCGACAACCCGCACCCGCTCCATATACTGGCGGATATGATTAAAGAGATGGGAATGAGCGGAGATATCGGCGGCGACGGCGATGGTTATCCCTGGATTTTAGGTTACCGGGGGCCGATGCTTTCCGAGATTACTGATGTAAAAGTACGCTTTATCCGTGCCTTTATCGAAGACCAGATGGCAATTAAATCTGAGGCAGAACTGAACTGTTTGCGCGAAAGCTGCAAATGGGGCAACCTGGCGCATATGCTGCTACAAAAATATACGGTCGTTGGCGCATCAGAAACGGAAGTGACGCAGCGCGCCAGCAACGAGGCCACCCTGGCCATGTATGATGCCATCGGGCCGATTTACCGGGCACAGGCAGGTATGATGGGCAGCGGGGCGTTTGCTGGGTATCGTGGGCAGATCGGACGTAACTCGTCCATTCCTCATGCACTGGCAAACAATATCCATTTTCAGGCGGGTGATGTGCTGGTGACCGGGGCTTCTGCACCCGTGTGGGGCTATTTTTCCGAGCTGGAACGCACAATGTTTCTGGGGCAGCCCAGCGATGCACAGAAGCGCTTCTTCGATCATGTGGTGGCAATCCAGGACATTGCGCTAGGGGCGATGGAACCGGGTAAGCCGTGTTCCGAAGTGGATAAAGAAGTGCGTGCGTACTTTGATAAACACGACCTGATGGCACACTGGCGACATCACAGCGGACATACAATTGGCCTGCGTTATCATGAAGGGCCTTATCTCGATCTGGGCGACGACACACTTATGCAGGTGGGGATGGTCTTTACGGTTGAGCCAGGGCTGTACTCGCCAGAACTGGGTGGCTACCGTCATTCGGATACGGTTGCCATCACTGAAGATGGTATCGAAATGATGACCTACTATCCTCGTGATATTGAGAGTTTGACGCTCCCTGTCTGATCCGGGTGAAAATCTGTAAAGCCACTTCAACGAACCTTATTCCCGTGAGACCAATGGGAATAAGGTTTGTTGCTATCGGCTGGTCTTAAATAGCGATAGTGGTGTTCTGGCCGTTGTTTTATACTTCTCCTGTAAGATTGCATCGCACACTTCTTGAAAGCTGCCGGAGATATGGATCCGAATATCACCATTATTGTATTGGTTGGCCTGATTATTGGTTTGGTCAAAGGAGGTATTGGCGGGCCAATCGCTGGGGCATTTATTTTACCAATGCTCAGTCAGACGATGACTGTGCCACAGGCAGTGGGTATCTCGCTGCCCCTGCTGATGGTCGGCGATGTTTTCGCGCTGCGCTTTTACTGGCGTGAGTGGGATGTGGCGCTGCTGAAGCTGATGCTGCCCTCGGCGGTGGTCGGAATTGTGATGGGGACACTGCTGCTGGTGTCGCTGCCGGATCAGGTGCTGCGTTACCTGCTGGGAATGTTCACGTTGGGGGTGATTGCCTACAAGCTGCTGAGCGATTCGCTCAAACAGGTGCAGTACACCTCGCGTCCCTGGCATGGTTATTTTGCAGGCTGGTCGTCCGGGTTTACTTCAGCGTTGGCAAACCTCGGTGGGCCACCCATTACAGCCTATTTGCTGCTGCAAAAACTCCAGCCTGTTGCGTTTATCGGGACATTGACGTTATTTTTCGCTATTGTGAATGTGCTCAAGCTGCCGGGTTTTCTCGCTGCCGATATTATCGACCTGCCGCAGCTTGTTCGTATCGCCTGGGTTATTCCGGTGATTCCTCTCGGTGTCTGGTTTGGGCGGCGCATTATTGACCGTTTACCGCGTGTGCTGTTCGAGCGCTTTATGATGGGGCTGTTGTTGGTCGCGGCGCTGCTTTTGTTTTTAGGTTAAACCAGAATGTCTTCGGCGGCTAAGCCATATCTTTCAGTACCATTCCCGCTGCGACTTTGCCGGAGAGTATGACCATCGGTACGCCCCCGCCGGGATGAGTCGTGCCCCCGGCAAAATATAACCCGCGTACCTCCTGTGCGCGATTATGTGGCCGGCGGAGCGCAGCAAACATATTGTTGGAAGATGCGCCGTACAGCGCGCCGCGCCGTGCCCCTGTCATGCGCTCCAGATCAAGCGGAGTCAGCACCCGTTTTACGCGGATTTTATCGCGCACATCCAAACCAAATGCTGACAGCCGCTTCAGCACCAGCGCGCTATAGTTTTCGGCCTGTGCTGACCAATCATAACGATGACTCAACGCTGGTGCGTTGACCAGCACGAACCAGTTCTCACAGCCCGGTGGCGCGTCCTGCGCGTCGGCCTTCGCCGTGATGGAGACATAAATCGTTGGCTCGTCTGGCGGCAGCCCCTGGTTAAAAATCATGTCAAACTCTCGGTGATAATCTGCCGAGAAAAAGATGTTATGGTGTGCCAGAGAATCATGCTGGCCTTCCACGCCCAGCACCATGATAAACCCGGAGCAGGAGGGTTCGGCGTGGGTCAGGCGCTTTAGCTTTGCAGCAGGAACCGTATCCGAAGGCAGCAGTTTTTCGTAGACGGTAGCCACATCCACATTGGCGATCACGGCGCTGGCAGCCCGCCGGGTGCCATCCAGTAAGATGACCCCTTTCACCAATCCACTCTCTACATCAATCTGCTTTACGCAGGAGTTTGTGCGGATTTCTACGCCAAGTTCCCCCGCTAATTTTGCCAGCGCTTCGGCAATCCGGTAAATACCGCCCTGGGAGTACCACACCCCCCCGGTCATTTCTACATGCGCGATTACATTTAATGTGGCCGGTGCCAGGTAAGGGCTTGCGCCCACAAAAGTGGCAAAGCGCCCCAATAACTGCCGCAGGTGTGGTGAGC
>JBGSXK010000552.1:0-3573 GCA_041751455.1 Anaerolineae bacterium | reverse complement strand
GGGTCGATTGGCCGGGGTAAAAACTTTGCATGCTGTAGAGGCGGGCGCGTTCCGCCAACCTGGAAGCCTGCCAGTTTTCGACCAGCGCAGCAGCACGGGTATCCACCGACAGGATGCTGTTGCGCAGCGGTTGGCCTTTTTTGTCCAGCAGATACAGCCCGTTGCCATGTCCGGTGCAGCCTACCGCGCCGATCTCTGCCGGGTTAACCGTATGAATAACTTCGCGGATCACCTGCGCCGTGGTCTGCCACACAGTGCCCATATCACGCTCTGCCCAGCCCGGTTGTGGCTGCTGAATTTCGATGCTGCGGCTGGCGGTACGCACTTCGCGCCCATCCACATCAAACAAAGCGGCTTTACATACCGTAGTGCCGTTATCCACCCCTAGCAAATAACGCCCCATCCCCTCCACCCTATTGCCAGATAGTCATAGAGTCGAGGAAAAGCCCGTGCAAATCCTCAGCGTTGGCCGGGCGCGGTGCGAGCTTGGTCACACGATGCTGCGGCAGTGTGCCCTCGACCAGCGCAGGCACATCGTCCGACGTAAAGCCAATAGCGTGCAAACCATTCGGCACACCTGTCTGCCGCATAAGATCAATCACAGCCTGCGCCAGTACCTCACCTGCCGTGTCCTCCGGCATATCGTGGGTATCCACACCCATCAACTGCGCGGCATACAGATGGCGCTGTGGGTTAGCAGGAGCCGTAAAGCGGAACACCGCCGGGGCATTGAGGATCACTGACATTCCGTGTGGGATCATCGCATGATCGGTTGGATACCCCGACGGGTAAAAGTCACGCACCATGCCGGACACAGGATAGGACATACCGTGTGGCAGATGCACTCCCGCGTTCCCAAAGCCAATACCTGCATAGGCCGAAGCCAGCAGCATATTCCCGCGTGCTTCATCATCAGCAGCATCACGCACCGCCCGCACGATATTCTGCGCGACCATCTGGATCGCTTTTGCCGCCCAGATATCGCTGATGGGGTTCGCACCCTGATAGGCCGGACGCAGATGCGGCTGCTCTGGCGCGGGGCGCTGATGATAAGGCAGTGCGGTCAGCGATTCCAGCGCATGACTCAGCACATCCAGCCCGGAGCTGGCCGCGACCAGCGGCGGCAGTGTGCGCGTGTTATGCGGATCAAGAATGCCCATAACCGGTCGCAGTGCCCGGTGGGCGATGCCGGTCTTGGCGTGCATTTCCTTGAAGTCAAAAATGGCAACCCCGGTGGTTTCGCTGCCTGTCCCGGCTGTCGTAGGGACAGCGATCAATGGCTTAAGCACACCTGGCACAGGTCGCCCCTGACCAATAGGTGGATTCACATAAGCCAGGAAATCTGCCGGATAGGTTGCATAAAGATTGGCGGCCTTCGCCGTATCTATCACCGAGCCGCCACCCACTGCCACATAACCATCGAAGTTGCCTTTGGCACCGAAGGCAATCGCCTGCCTGAAGGAGTCGTCTGTCGGCTCGACCCGTACCTGATCGAACAGCACCGCGTCAATTCCTGCCTGCCGCAGCGCGTCCAGTGTGACGGCGACAGGCTCGCTGTGGGCAAGCTGCATGTCTGTCAGCACCATCACACGCCGCACCCCAAAACGCGCCATATCGTGCCCGACCTCGCGGGTCACGCCGGGGCCATATTTGATGCTGGAAGTATCCAGTGTAAAAGCAGTTTCAAGCGACATATAAACACCTTTTTTCAGACACCGGTAATCAGAACAGGGATTTTGGATTATGACACAGCGCCATGAGGATCGTATCGTGGTTCATCCCGTCATTCCCTGCGTCACGGTTAATAATGGCATTCATAGCGTCTTGGCAGCGCGTCTGGTAGAGGTCGATGCGATCCGTGCCCAGACGGCGCGGGCTGACCTCGACCCCATGACGAAGCGAGTCGCGTCCCAGGTAATGATGAACTGGCTGGTTTAGTTCGTCAAAAAATGCCCGCCTTTTATGCGTGAGAATATCGACTTTGAAATATTTGTCAATTCAATCCCTGTGTTACAGTCTCACAGGATTGGACTGTCCTGGCATAGGATGGTTCGCATAGGAACTGCCCTGGCAGGTCATATTCGGTATACTTTCCAGTATATTTACACTGTCTGTACAAAACAAAGGACAAGCACATGGAAACACGAAAGATTGGCTCGCTGAAGGTATCAGTAGTGGGGCTGGGCTGTAACAACTTTGGGCGACGGCTGGACGCAGCAGGCACAGCCGCAGTGGTGGATGCCGCCTTAAACGCCGGGATCAACTTCTTCGATACAGCCGATGTCTATGGTGCCGGAGACAGTGAGGAACTGCTTGGACGCGCGCTGGGCGGGCGACGTGCCGAGGTCGTGATCGCCACTAAATTTGGCCACAAGATGGAAGGCCAGGGATCTGGCGCGAGTCCGGCCTATATCCGAAGCGCGGTGGAAGCCAGCCTGCGCCGTCTGGGCACGGATTATATTGACCTCTATCAGCTTCACACACCAGATGCGGAAATCCCTATCGAAGAAACACTGGGCGCACTGGACGAACTCGTTAAAGCAGGCAAAGTCCGTGAGATCGGCAGTTCCAACTTCTCGGCTGAGCAGATTCGAGCAGCGGAGGCAGCGGTTAAGCCCGGTGCGGCGCGCTTTGTCAGCCTTCAGAATGAGTACAGCCTGCTCAGGCGCGATGATGAGCGGGAGATACTGCCCGAATGTGAACGCCTTGACATCGCCTACCTGCCTTATTTCCCGCTGGCGAGTGGTATGCTCACAGGCAAATATCGTCAGGGGCAGGCATTGCCGGAAGGCACACGGATCACCACCAATCCCAGCTCCACACGTTGGCTCAACGATGAAAATCTGGCGCAGGTCGAATCACTCGCTCGCTTTGCGGAAGCCCAGGGACACACCCTCCTGGAGCTGGCTTTCTCCTGGTTGCTGGCACGTCCGGTAGTCGCTTCGGTGATTGCAGGTGCGATGACTCTCGAACAGATCCAGGCCAACACCAGCGCGGCAAACTGGCAGCTCACAGCGGCTGACCTTGCGGAGGTTGATACTATCCTGACTGCTTAACAGCAAGAGAAGTTTTATTCGGCAAAAATCATCACGGATGCTGGCATCTGAAGATATTTAACCTTCACTGCGATCACCGCCTATAGCGGTGTCGTTGTTGAGCTGATGATCCAGGCCGCGCTGAGTCAGGTAGATGTGCTGGGTCGCGCGCTCTTTGGCAAGTCCCGGGTCTCTCAGGCGGCAGGCTTCCAGAATGCCTTCATGTTCCTGGTGGATACGTTCAGTATCATGCGTGATAAACATATAACGATAGCGGTATAACTCACTGCGTTCCCACAGCATCTGAATCACCTGTAGAAGATGCTGATTGTCCAGCGCGCTGTAAATACGAAGATGAAACTGACGGTTCACAGTAATATAGGTATTGATGTCATTGGTATCTGTGGCACGACGCATAGCGGCAATCATTTGTTGCATATCGTTAAAGTCAGCATCCGTAAGATGAGGAACGGCATGATAAATTGCCTCACCCTCGATCAAACGCCGCGTAAAATACAGTTCATCCATATCTGTAATT
>JBGSXK010000551.1:0-2976 GCA_041751455.1 Anaerolineae bacterium | reverse complement strand
AGTACAGACAGTTCGGCAAGCACACTGCGGGCGATGCAACAGGTGGATGTGCATATTATCGTCGCCGCCCAGCGGCGCAATTTTGGCAAGAGCATGGCTCTGGGGGTGGGCTTTGCGCTGGCACAGGGCGAAATCATCATCACGCTGGATGCAGACCTACAGGACGAACCAGCGGAAATCCCGCGGCTGCTAGATAAACTGAATGAAGGATATGACGTGGTTTCCGGCTGGAAGCAGCACCGGCAGGATCCACTCTCCAAGCGCATCCCATCACACATCGCCAACCGCGCCACCGGGCTGATAACAGGCATGAAACTCAACGATATGAACAGCGGCCTTAAGGCCTATCGCAGCCCGTGTATCCGGCAGATTCGGCTGTATGGTGAACTACATCGTTATGTGTCAGTCCTGGCGCATTACCATGGTTTCCGCGTGACGGAAATACCCGTGACACATCATAAGCGGCGTTTTGGCAGCTCGAAATACGGGCCGGGGCGGCTGCTGCACAGCGGCCTTGACCTGATGACTATCCTGTTTCTCAACCGTTTTGGCCGCCACCCGCTGCATCTGTTTGGCGGGGCAGGGGCGCTGCTGCTGCTGTTGGGTTTGGGCATTAATCTGTGGCTGACGTTTGACTGGTTTCGCGGGATACGCCCGATTGGGGATCGCCCGGCGCTGATTCTGGGGGTGCTGCTCATGTTGATGGGAATACAGTTGCTCACCATTGGCCTGCTGGCGGAATTAATGGTGTCTTACATCCAGCAGAACGAAAACCCGCTGGTAGGCACGCAGCAGGTCTATTACCCGGCCACGCCCATACAGGAATAATGAAACAGCCTTCAGCATCGCGCTGCTGGCGCGGGTGTAGTGGACACTGGCCGAAGCCTTGCATATTTTGCTGACGCTGTTATGGTATGTTCTCAACACGGATTACCGCCGTATGTGGCAGGGGCAACCGCATTTACCGACAGACTGTGAGTCACAATGGGTAGAAATTACAAGCCAACCGAAGAACTCTCTCGCCATGAGCGCGAGATTGAACTGCATAAGGCGCTTTCTGCCCAGTATGATGTGCGGCATGGCTTTGAGTTTACCCGTCTGTATCATCAGTGGAACAGCGTCCTGATGACGATGGCAGGTGTGCGCGGCGGGGCAGCAATTGACTGCGGCTGTGGCACAGGCATCTTAATGGAAGACCTCTCAGAGAAGTTTGAGGTGGCGGGGGTAGATATATCCGAGGAAATGCTGCTGCACATGAACCCGGCCACCCGCCGATAGCTGGCTGCTGATGCGCTACCTGCCCTTCCGCAACACCCTGATGCGCTGGCTGATCCGTTTCGATCAACTGTGCGCGCATATCCCCCTGCTAAACCGTCAGGCGTGGCATATTATCATAGTTGCTGATTGTGAGTAAGCTATGCGAAGCCCTAATCTCTTTATCGTAGGCGCGCCAAAATCGGGCACCACCGCCCTCCACGAATATTTAAAAGCACATCCCGACGTATTCATGACGGCCTATAAAGAGCCGCACTACTTCGGCAGCGACCTGCAGGGGCCACGCATGGCACAGTTCCGGGGCAACAAAAAAAAGTACCTGTCGCTGTTTGCCGGGGCGCGGGATGAGAAGTGGGTTGGCGAATCATCCATCTGGTATCTTTATTCATCCCACGCGGCGCGGGAGATTCATGCCTACGACCCATCTGCGGCCATCATTATCATGCTGCGCAACCCGTTGGAAATGGGTTATTCCATGTATTATCAGTCGCGCTATACGGGCAATGAAATCCTGCCCACTTTTGAGCAGGCGCTGGATGCGGAATCTGAACGCCATGCGGGACGTGCTATGCCGCCGCTGTCGCACACTCATCACGGCCTGTTTTATACTGCGCTTGGCCACTACACCGATCAGGTGCAGCGTTACTTTGAGATGTTTGGACGAGAGCGTGTCCACGTTATCATCTACGATGACTTCAAGGCCGACACCGCGGGCGAGTATCGTCGCACATTGTCGTACCTTGAAGTTGACCCCACGTTCACCACCACGTTCAACATCATTAACGCCAACAAGCGCGTGCGCCTCTCCGGCCTACAAAAAACCATGCTGGCACTTGGCATCTCGCCCATGCTGCTCAAAGACCAGCTCAATTACATCGCCGCCACCAGTCCACTGCTGCCGCAGGCTGTGCGCAGCCGCCTGCTCGACCCGGCCACCAGCACCTATACCCGTTATGAACGCCGCCCCTCCATGCAGCCGGAAACACAGGCGCGGCTGGAAAAATTGTTCCTGCCAGAGATGGAACGATTGAGCGCCTTGCTGGGGCGCGACATGACGCACTGGTGCGGCATTCCCCAACGACAGGCAAACGCCTGACATGTACAGCGCAGTATCTCGCTCGTCACGCTGGCTGATCTATGGCGTTTTTGCCCTGCTGTGCCTGGGCATTCTGGGTGTGCATAGCCACCACTTCCGCGACCGTAACTATCGGCAGGATGAGGCATGGCGCGCACATCTGGCGCTGGAACGCGACCTTGCCGGGACGGTGCAGTGGTCGCTGGGCAATCTGCACCCACCGCTGTGGCAGCTTGGGCTGGATGTGTGGATCAGCGCTTTCGGTCATGTCGAACCCATGACACGCTTTTTCTCAGCTTTATGGACAGTGCTGGCACTGGCGCTGACATTTCGCCTGGGCAGCGATCTGTTGGAGCCGCGTGTTGGGCTGTTGGCTGTGTTCTTGTTGGGAACCCTGGCGTTCTTTCAGTTTTATGCCCACGAAACCCGCCCCTATGCCGCGCTGGTAGTGACCACCAGCGCCGCGCAGGTCGCCCTGCTGCGCTGGACACGGCGGCCAGGGTTCGGGTCGGCACTCGCCTTCGTCCTCGCGGGCAGCGCCGCGCTTTACATCCACTTCTTCAGCCTCTTTTTTCTGGCGGCGCTGGCGCTGGTCTTTGTCCTGTTCGTGCGCTGGCAGCCGGGCT
>JBGSXK010000550.1:0-5069 GCA_041751455.1 Anaerolineae bacterium | reverse complement strand
CCTTCATACCGCAGAGCGGGAATAACAACACTTATCTGCTTATGCTCATGGCCGCCTATGGTGCGCTGCCCTATGATCACCGTACCGACCCACCCACGATCAACCTGACTGATCCAGCCACCCTCGAAGCCATGCGCCAGGTGCTCGACCTGTCGAAAAACGGGCTGATGAGTTACAACCGATTAAGTAACAGCGGCGGCGGCAGCTTTGGCGGGTCGGCCACAATCTTCGACGAAATGCTGAGCGTGATGAGCTGGCGCCTGTCGAACCGAGTCAGCGTCGAAGGCGGCATAACGAATGACTACCAGTTGACCACCTTCCCCATAGGTACACAACATACCCCTATCAGTTATCAGGTGGGCGCGGGCTACATTGACAGCGACACACTGCACCCGGAAGCCTGCTATCGCTGGTTGAGCTTCATCGCGCGCCGCCCGGAGATCGTCACCGGGATGCCCGCACGCCGCTCTATGATTGATGCACCGGAAATGGCCGCCCTGGGGGCAGACCTGGTCGCACTCTACCAGTCGCTTGATGCGCTCCTGCAAGCGCCCGATGCCATCGTGTTTAACCCGTTTGGCTCTTTCAGCTACATCGGCGCATGGATTGAGCAAATCTGGCTGAACCGTGCGTTTGATCGCTACGTGCTGGACAATGGTGACCTGGATGCAGAAATGCAGCAGGCAGAGGACAACATCCTGCTCTTCCGTCAGTGCATCGTTGATATTCCCGCGTATGATCCCGGCCTGAGCCAGGAGGAAAACACCGCCAACTTCCGGCGGCTGGCACGCTGTGCCACCGGCATTGACGAGTCTTTGAGCAGCAATTTTACCTGGCTGGATGAGGGATAATATTACACAGTGCAGGGATACGATTGATAATTCGTATCCCTGCAACTGCAAATGATCACTAACGCTCTAGCGGCAGCACATAGCCCCGCTCAATCAGCATATTGAGGATATTACGAGCATTTTGCTCTGGTGTGGTCTTCACGGTGGTCAGTGTGATTTCAGGGTTCATGGGCGGCTCGTAGGGGTCATCAATACCCGTGAATCCCTTGATCTCACCGGCGCGTGCCTGGGCATACAGACCTTTGGTATCACGCTCCTCGCACACTTCAATCGGTGTATCGACGAAAACTTCCATAAAGCCCTCGCCCACCATGTTACGCACATCATTACGGGTGGCGCGGTACGGGCTGATGGCAGCGCAGATCACCATGCCGCCGTGCCGCGCAATCTCCGACGCGACAAAGCCAATGCGGCGGATGTTAATATCCCGGTCTTCCTGGCTAAAGCCCAACCCCTTCGACAGATGCGTGCGCACAATGTCGCCATCCAACACAGTCACCTGCCGCCCGTGTTCCAGCAGCATCACTGTCAGCACATCGGCAGTGGTCGATTTCCCCGAACCGCTCAACCCGGTAAACCACAGGCAGACTCCCTGACGGTGCATGGGCGGGAAATTCTGCGCCAGCACGTCGGCGACTGCCGGTCGCGTGAACCATTCCGGCAGGGAAAGGCCCTTACCCAGGTAATCCTCGCGCACCTGTGTGCCAGAGATATTGGCGGTCTTTGCGCCATTGCTGATCCTGGAGACTTCTTCGTAACGGTCTTCATCAGGCAGGTAGACCAGTTCCTGAAACGGAATCACACCTACGCCCAATTCATGTTTCAAATTCTGCACCAGTTCCTGCGCTTCATACGGGCCGTAGAACGGCTTGCCACTGGAATCTTTGCCGGGGCCAGCATGATCGCGCCCGACAATAAAGTAATTCGCGCCATAATTGCGGCGGATAAGCGCGTGCCAGACTGCCTCACGCGGGCCACCCATACGCATCGCCAGCGGCAGCAGGGACAGCAGAACACGGTTAGGGTCATAATAGTTATCGACCAGCGCCTTATACGCCCGCACCCGTACATAATGATCGACATCGCCCGGCTTGGTCATGCCGACGACCGGGTGCAGCAGCAGTACCCCTTCCACTTCGGCGGTAGCACGCTTGGTCAGTTCTTCATGCGCGCGGTGCAGCGGGTTACGGGTCTGGAAGGCGACCACATTCTCAAAACCATAAGTTTCCAGTACCTGACGCACTCCTGCCGGCGTGCGCCGCAGGTTCTTGAAGTCAAAATGCGGCGGCTGTTCCAGCATCCGCAGCGTCCCGCTCAGGTTATACTTACCCCAGCGGTACATCTCCGACACAATCGGATGGCGTGCATCCTGGGTGCCGAACACCTTCTGCGAGACTTCTTCCCGATCCCATTCATAAATTTCCTCAATAGTCATAATCGCCAGCATATTGTGCTTGCGGTCACGCAGCGTCACATCCTGGCCAATAGTGATCTGGCTCACATCCTCGACCGAGAGTGTAATGGGCATAGGGAAAATATGGCCGCTGGTGAGGCGCATTTCGTCCAGTACCCGCTGATGATCGGCCTGACCCATAAAGCGATCCAGCGGGGAAAATGCCCCTACGGACAGGAGTTCCAGGTCGCACATAGTACGGTCTGTGAGAGTAATCGAATGCAGTGTCCCGGCATAGGCTTTCTGTTCTTCCTGCTCTACCTCCGGGATCATAAGATCGACCAGTTTGCCGCCATAAGGCGTGATAAGCTGGACCTGGGCTTCCTTCTGTAAGGTCATGCTTTGTAATACCTCGAATAGATGGGATAAACAAACGTCTTATTGTATCATAGTTCACAAATTGCGCAGGTTCTATGCAGAAAATGGACTCTTATATCCATTGCCTGCATCTGGCACGGCCACGATACACACTGCCAGCACCGCGTCAAGTTCTTTAAACAACACTTCCCTCACTACAAATCCGTTATCCTCCAGGTGGCTTTTCACTTTGCTGGCGATGACCTGCGTCTTTTCTGTGGAAGGCGGCTGGTAGAAAAGATACAGCGCTCCACCCAGTGCCAGATGAGCTTTGAGGATCGTCAGTTCCCGCCCCGCCTCCTGCCAGAACATATTCACGTTCACCGCAAATATTTTGTCGAACTGCTTACTGCCAAAATTAGCCTCGGCCAGTGAAGCAGCGATAAAACTTGCCCGTCCCGCGGCAATCTGTGCCGCGTACTTTTCCTGCGCCCTGTCGATCATCCCCTGAGACCGGTCTATCGCCGTGACTTTCCCCTCGGTCAGCCGTTCACACAGCACAGCAGCGGCCACCCCCGTCCCGCATCCGATTTCCAGCACATGATGGGATGCCTCTACGGCCAGGGTGTCCACCGCCCATAGCAGCCGTTCTGCGATCTTCTGTGGCATTAGAAATCTCCAGCATCCTGGCGTATGATAAACGCACAGCTAAACACTACCCCTATCATACAAAAGGTTAGGCTGATATGCCCGCGCTCAAAGGACTTTTTATCCTCAACCCAAAATCTTATACACAGATTTATGGCTCCGCAGAGCTGGCCGATATTCAGAAGCATGTCGAAATTTATGCGCCGCCACAGACTGCACAGAGCATCCGCGAGAATCTGAGCCTGTTGGAACAGGCGGACGTGATCTTTTCCGGCTGGGGCGGCCCGCTGCTGGATGCAGACTTTCTGGCCGCCGCACCCAGGCTGAAAGTCATCTTCTATGGTGCTGGCACAATCCGCGCGCTGGTGACAGAAGCCTTCTGGCAAAGCGGCATCAGCATCACCAGCGCCGCGGCTGCCAATGCCGTCCCAGTAGCTGAGTTCACCCTCGCGCAGATCATCCTCAGTCTGCGGCTGGCCTGGCGCGCAGCCCACGTCATTAAACAGCATGGGCGTTACAGCACCGAGATCAAAAACCATATTCCAGGCATGTATCACACCACTGTTGGGCTAATCTCGTTGGGCCTGATCGGGCGCATGGTGGCGGAACATCTGCGCCATTTTGATGTGCGTGTCATCGCCTATGACCCGTTTGTGCGGCCAGAGATCGCCGCCGACCTGCGCATCGAGTTGTGTGCACTGGATGAAGTCTTCCAGCGCGCCGAAGTGGTTTCGCTGCATACACCCTGGCTTAAAGAAACCGAAGGCATGATTACCGGCGCGCACTTTGCCCAAATGAAGCCCCACGCCACATTTATTAACACGGCCCGCGGTGCGATTGTACGCGAGAATGAAATGATCGCTGTTTTGCAGCAGCGGCCAGATCTCACTGCCCTCCTGGATGTCACCTACTCGGAACCGCCTGCCGAGGACTCCCCCCTGCTCACGCTGCCAAATGTGATGCTGACCCCACACCTCGCGGGTTCAACCAATGACGAATGCCAGCGCATGGGGCGTTATATGGTCGAGGAGCTGGAACGCTTCATCACGGGTGAAACCCTGCGCTATAGCATTACACAGTCTCAGTTCCAGCACATGGCCTGAAACTGTCCCAGGCACCGGTTGACTTAAATAAGATATTAAATAGTTATAAAATTTGCGCGTCATTGAATGACGCATTTTTAATATACAACTTAATAGTAAAATTTGTAAATGTTGTTATAATTTATAAAGATCGTTTACAAATTCAAAATATAGAAGTATTGCCTTTAGCAAAATCATATACGTGTGACATCGTCCGTGCCAGAAATTGTAAGGAAGTTGAGGTTATAAATCAACCGCACACTCACATTTGTTACCTTACATTCACATCCGTTGCCTTGAAGAAGTTAGTATCTTCGCTTAGAGGAGAATGAAATGCAATTGCTTCACCTTGTGGCAACACCACGCACGAATGGCTCAAATACGCTCCGAATTTCGAATGCTGTCATTGACTGCCTGTCACAAAAATACCCGGACTTACGTGTGACCACACTCGACTTATTTCATACTGATGTGCCGGCGATGGCCGGAGATAAAATCGAGATGAAATACCTGATTATGCAGGGTGGCACTTTGAAAACTTCCATGTCTGCTACATGGACTGAAATTGAAGCCTACATCCTCGGATTTATGCAGGCAGATATCTATCTGATCAGTGCTCCCATGTGGAATTTTACTATTCCTTACGCCTTGAAATACTATATCGATACCATTGTGCAGCCTGGATACCTTTTCAAGTATCTGCCCGATGGTACGCCAGTAGGATTGGCCGATGGTAAA